>CANFJC010000042.1 GCA_947447245.1 Comamonadaceae bacterium | reverse complement strand
TGATCAGAGCCTATTTGGGCACTTCACACTAAGCACAAGGACCACACCATGGGATTTTTTCTTGAAACCTTGATCGGCGGCCTGATGGCCGGCATGCTTTACTCCTTGGTGGCTTTGGGTTTTGTGCTCATTTACAAAGCCTCTGGCGTGTTCAACTTTGCGCAGGGCGCCATGGTGCTGTTTGCCGCATTGGCCATGGCCAGATTTGCCGAATGGATCCCCTTGTACACGGGCATTCAAAGTCTGATAGCGGCCAACCTCATTGCCTTTGTATTGGCGGCCGGTGTCATGTTCCTTGTAGCTTGGGTCATTGAGTATTTGGTGCTGCGTCACTTGGTGAACCAAGAAGGCACCACCCTTTTGATGGCCACCTTGGGCATCACTTATTTCTTGGACGGTGTCGGTCAATCTATTTTTGGCAGCGACATTTACAAGATCGACATCGGCATGCCCAAAGAGCCCTTGATGGTTTTACAAAATGCCTTTGAAGGTGGCCTCATGGTCAACCAAGAAGACATGGTGGCAGCCGCCATTGCGGCTTTCTTGGTAGCGGCACTCAGCTTGTTCTTTCAGAAAACAACAACAGGTCGTGCGCTGCGCGCTGTGGCAGACGATCACCAAGCCGCTCAATCGATTGGCATTCCTTTGAACCGCATTTGGGTCATTGTTTGGTGTGTGGCCGGTATTGTGGCCTTGGTGGCGGGCATGATTTGGGGCTCCAAATTGGGCGTTCAATTCTCGCTGTCGTCCATTGCGCTGCGAGCATTGCCGGTGGTGATTTTGGGCGGTTTAACTTCTGTGCCTGGCGCCATCATTGGGGGCCTCATCATCGGTGTGGGCGAGAAGTTGTCCGAAGTTTTCTTGGGCCCTTATGTGGGTGGCGGCATTGAAATTTGGTTTGCCTATGTGCTGGCCTTGGGTTTCTTGCTGGTTCGCCCTCAAGGTTTGTTCGGTGAAAAGATCATCGATCGCGTTTAAAGCACAACGCAAACACTGAACATTCACGATCGCAGAAAGAATTTATGTTTTACAGAGAAAACGGCCAATTCAAAACCAGCTACAAAGCGGACCAGCAAATCTTTCCCATCGCGCAAGACCGTTGGGGCGTGTTGATGCTCATTGCCTTTGCATTTTTCGCTGTGCCCTTCTTGGCAGACGAATACATGATGCGCGCCATTCTGATTCCTTTCCTCATTTTGGCGCTCGCCGCATTGGGTGTGAACATCTTGGTGGGCTATTGCGGACAGATTTCTTTGGGCTCGGGCGCGTTCATGGCGGTGGGTGCCTATGCCGCCTTCAACTGCTGGGTTCGTTTAGATGGCATTCCCTTGATTGCGGCCTTGTTGGTGGGCGGCTTCTTTGCCACTTTGGTTGGCATCTTTTTCGGCATACCCAGTTTGCGTGTCAAAGGCTTGTATTTGTCAGTGGCCACATTGGCGGCGCAGTTCTTTTGTGATTGGGCTTTCCTTCGCATCACTTGGTTCACCAACAACTCTGCCTCAGGCACAGCTTCGGTGTCTAACCTCACTGCGTTTGGGTTTGACATCGTCACACCCCTGCAGAAATACATTTTTTGTTTAAGTGTCTTGGTGGTGTTTGGTGTATTGGCCAAAAACTTGGTGCGCGGTGCCATTGGCCGTGAGTGGATGGCCATTCGTGACATGGACGTGGCGGCAGCCGTCATTGGAATTCGCCCCATGTACGCCAAGCTCAGCGCATTTGCTGTGAGCTCATTCATTGTGGGTGTGGCGGGCGCTTTGTGGGCCTTCATTTACTTGGGCTCATGGGAGCCTGCCGCTTTTTCAGTGGACCGTTCATTTCAATTGTTGTTCATGGTCATCTTGGGCGGCATGGGCTCCATCATGGGCAGCTTTTTTGGTGCAGCTTTCATTGTGATTTTGCCCATTGCCATCAACATTTTCCTGCCTCTTTTAGGCGCACTTGTGGGCATTGAGGTGGGCACTGCGGCGCTGACGCATTCAGAGCAAATTATTTTTGGTGCATTGATTGTGTGGTTCCTGATTGTGGAGCCCCATGGCTTGGCCAAATTGTGGAGTGTGGGCAAGCAAAAAATGCGTGTCTGGCCTTTCCCTCACTGAGTTCATCGCAATTATTTTCACAGAGTTTTTTCAGCGGTTCTTTTTTAAATTTTTTTTCAACAGGAGACAAACCATGAAGCTTCGTCAACTCGTTCTTGCTGCATCGGTGGTGGCTGCGGCCGCTTCCGGCGCGTTGGTCAGCACTGCGGCCTTTGCAGCAGACGCCAAAGAACAATTCTTTCCCGTCTTGCCTTACCGCACCGGCGCTTATGCTCCGAATGGTGTGCCATGGGCCAACGGCTATTCCGACTATTTGAGATTGATCAATTCACGCGATGGCGGCATCAATGGCGTGAAGATCACTTATGAAGAGTGCGACACAGCCTACGCCACAGACCGCGGCGTGGAGTGCTACGAGCGCCTGAAAGGCAAAGCACAAGGCGCGATTTTTCAGCCTCTTTCAACGGGCATTACGTTTGCAATGACTGAAAAAGCCCCAGCAGACAAGAACCCCTTGATCACTGGCGGCTATGGCCGCTCAGAGTCCAGCGACGGTGGTGTGTTCAAGTGGAACTTCCCCTTGATGGGCACCTATTGGTCTGGCGCTGACATCATCATGCAATTCATCACCAAAAAAGAAAATGGCAATTTGAAGGGCAAAAAAATTGCATTGGTTTACCACGACAGCCCTTATGGCAAAGAGCCGATTCCTTTGTTGCAAGAACGCGCCAAAATGCAAGGCTATGACCTGCAGCTCTTGCCCGTGACTGCACCTGGCGTAGAGCAAAAAGCCACTTGGTTGCAAATTCGCCAAGCGCGCCCTGACTATGTGTTGCTGTGGGGCTGGGGTGTGATGAATTCTGCTGCTTTGAAAGAAGCTGTGGCCACAGGTTATCCCCGCGAGAAGATGTATGGCGTGTGGTGGTCGGCTGCAGAGCCCGATGTCAAAGACGTGGGTGAAGCTGCCAAAGGTTACAGCGGCTTGGTGGCAACAGGCCTTGGCGGAAAAGTCATTGAAGACGTGAAGAAGTTTGTGCACGACAAGAAGCAAGGCACGGGCCCTGCTGATGAAGTGGGCTCCACTTTGTACAACCGTGGCTTGGTGAGTGCTGCTTTGGCCGTTGAAGGCGTGCGCGCTGCACAAGATCGCTTCGGCAAAGGCAAAGTGATGAATGGCGACCAAATCCGTTGGGGTCTGGAAAATCTGAACATGGACGAAAAGAATCTGAAGAAATTGGGCCTTGACTCTCTCATGAGACCCCTTAGCACTTCATGCCTTGACCACGAAGGTTCACGCTCTGCCCGCATGCACACTTGGGATGGCAAGAAATGGAACTATGTGTCTGACTGGATTGAAGCAGACACCACCATCATCAAGCCGCTTGTGAAGCAGTTTGCTGACAAATATGCCGCAGAAAGAAAACTGACACGCCGCACACCTGCGGATTGCCAGTCTTAATCTGAACCGTGAGCGGGTGGCATTTTCAAATGCCGCCCCTCCACGTCAAGCCTGCGTGCAGGTTTGACGTGGAGTTTCAAATTCATTGAGCAAGGTCATCATGGACGCTAAAAATATTGTTCTCAACGTCAATGGCATTGAAGTCATTTACAACCACGTGATCTTGGTTTTAAAAGGCGTTTCATTGCAGGTGCCACAAGGCAAGATCGTGGCCTTGTTGGGCGGCAACGGCGCCGGCAAAACCACGACCTTGCGTGCAGTGTCTAATCTGTTGCAGGGAGAGCGAGGCGCGGTGACCAAAGGCTCGATTGAACTGCGCGGAGAGCGCATTGAAAACCTAACGCCTGCTGATTTGGTGCAGCGCGGCGTGGTACAGGTCATGGAAGGGCGCCATTGCTTTGCCCACCTGACCATTGAAGAAAATTTGCTCACAGGTTCTTACACCCGAAAAGACAAAGGCGAAATAGCGGCCAATTTAGAAAAGGTCTACAACTATTTCCCGCGCCTTAAAATGCGCCGCATGTCCCAGGCCGCATACACCTCCGGTGGCGAGCAGCAAATGTGCGCCATTGGCCGCGCCCTCATGACGCAACCCAGCATGGTGCTGTTAGATGAGCCCTCCATGGGATTGGCCCCCCAAATTGTGGAAGAGGTGTTCAACATCGTGCGCGATTTGAACACCAAAGAAAAAGTCACCTTCTTGCTGGCCGAACAAAACACCAACATGGCTTTGCGGTATTCCGACTACGGCTACATCATGGAAAGCGGCCGCATTGTGATGGATGGTGCGGCCCAAGAGTTGGCCAGCAACGAAGACGTCAAAGAGTTTTACCTTGGCATGGGCGGTGGTGAGCGCAAGAGCTTCAAAGATGTGAAGAGCTACAAACGACGCAAGCGCTGGTTGGCTTAATTTTTTCCAATCACATTCAAAGGATCAGTATGAACACGCACATGGATGCATTGGAAACGCGCGACCCTGCAGCGCGCGAAGCCGCCTTGCTGGCTGCCTTGCCTGGGCAAATTGCACACGCACAAAAAAACGCGCCGGCTTTCGCAGAAATTTTAAAAGACATCCATGCGGCCGATATCACATCGCGCGCCGCACTGGTCAAGTTGCCCGTGATTCGCAAATACGAGTTGCTTGAAAAACAAAAAGCCTCGCGTGCCGCGGGTGGCAGTGTGTTTGGTGGTTTCAGTGCGGTGAACTACGGCTCACAAATGCCTCGCGTGTTTTCAAGCCCTGGCCCGCTCTATGAGCCTGAGGGCTCGCGCGCTGATTACTGGCGCATGGCGCGTGCCATTGCGGCGGCCGGTTTCAAGCCGGGTGAGCTCATTCACAATTGCTTCAGTTACCACTTCACCCCGGCGGGCTCCATGATGGAAACGGGCGCGCACGCTTTGGGATGCACGGTGTTTCCTGGCGGTATTGGCCAAACCGAACAACAAGTTCATGCCATGGCCGAGTTGCAGCCGGCGGGCTACATTGGCACGCCCAGTTTCTTGAAAATCATTCTTGAAAAAGCGGCCGAAATGGGCGTGGCCTTGCCTTCTGTGAAAAAAGCCTTGGTCTCAGGCGAAGCCTTTCCGCCCAGCTTGCGTGACTGGATGACTGAACGCGGCGTCAATGCTTATCAGTGTTATGCCACAGCAGATGTGGGCCTGATTGCCTATGAAACCAGCGCACGGCAAGGCTTGGTGCTAGACGAAGGCGTGATCGTTGAAATTGTGAGACCTGGCACGGGGGACCCTGTGCCCGAAGGCGAAGTGGGTGAGTTGGTGATCACCAGTTTGAATCCTGACTATCCCTTGATCCGATTTGGAACAGGTGACCTGTCTGCCATTCTGACGGGAACTTGTCCGACAGGCCGAACCCACCAGCGCATCAAAGGCTGGATGGGCCGTGCCGATCAAACCACCAAAGTGCGCGGCATGTTCGTGCATCCCGGCCAAGTGGCCGAGGTGGTCAAACGCTTTCCCTGTGCATTGCGCGCACGCCTTGTTGTTCAAGGCGAGATGGCCAATGACAGCATGGCGCTGCATGTGGAAACCACAGCCGCCAGCGGCGCAGAAGCTGAGCTAAAGGCGCAAATTGCCGAAGCCATTCGGGACATCACCAAGTTGCGAAGCGATGTTCATTTGGTCGCACCCGGCACTTTGGCCAATGATGGCAAAGTGATTGAAGACGCGCGCAGTTACCAATAAGCAGACAGCTGGACCTGAAAGCCAATTTCGATTCGCTTGATTTGGCGCAACGGGTCTTCATTATTCTGGGTTTGAACCCCCATTTTTTCGAGGAATCTGTGTTTTCGGTCAGCCAAAGGCCTGCCTGCCGACTTACACTCAAAGGTTATTTACAGGAGTTGAAGATGAAACGTTTGTTGGTTATTGCCGCCGCAGCCATGACATTGCTTGCTCAGGCTCAAAATTTCCCTGGTACCAAGCCCATCACTTTCGTTGTGCCCTTCGCAGCAGGTGGCCCAACAGACCGTGTGGCACGCGATTTGGCAGAAGCCATGCGCGCGCCTTTGGGCGGCGCCATTGTGCTGGTTGACAACGCAGCCGGTGCGGGCGGCTCCATTGGTGCCAACAAAGTGGCCAAGGCATCACCCGATGGCCACACACTGTTGTTGCATCACATTGGCATGGCCACCATGCCCACCTTGGTTCGCAACATTCCTTTCAAAGTAGACAGCGATTTTGAATATGTGGGCATGATCAACGATGTGCCCATGACGCTCATCAGCAAGCCTTCTTTGCCTGCCAACAATTTCAAAGAACTCACGGCATGGGTCTTGGCCAACAAAGACAAAGTCAACTTGGGCAATGCCGGTGTCGGTTCTGCATCGCACCTGTGTGGTTTGCTGTATCAAAACGCCATTCAAGTCGACATGGCCACAGTGCCCTACAAAGGCACAGCGCCAGCCATGACCGACCTCATGGGCGGACAAATCGATTTGATGTGCGACCAAACCACCAACACCACCAGCCAAATTGAAGGCAAAAAGGTCAAGGGCTTTGCGGTCACTACCAGCAAGCGTTTAACCACGGCTGCCTTGAAAGACTTGCCCACCATGCAAGAGTCTGGCCTCAAAGGTTTTGAAGTCACCATCTGGCACGGTTTGTATGCACCTAAAGGAACGCCCGCTGATGTCTTGGCCAAAATCAACACCGCTTTGAAAACAGCTTTGAAAGATCCTGAATTCATCAAGAAGCAAGAAGGCTTGGGTGCTGTGGTCGTCACCGACAAACGCGTTGAGCCTGCCGAGCACAAGAAGTTTGTGGCGGCTGAAATTGCCAAGTGGAGTCCTATCATCAAGGCCGCTGGCGTTTACGCAGACTGATCTGACCCCAATTATTCTTCGTCAAAAAAGCCGCGCACTGTGAAGTGAGCGGCTTTTTTCTTGGGTCAATGAATTGAGCGTTAGTTCACAAACTGTTCAGAGCCCACAATGCCCAGCTTGTTCAAGCCCAGGCGCTGCGCACTGGCCATGACCAAGGCCACAGACTCGTACTTGGCCTTGGCGTGTGAGCGAATGTGCAATTCGGGTTGAGGTTGAATGGCCGAAGCTTCCGTCAACTTCGCTTCCAAATCGGCACGGCCAGCAATCGGTTTGCCATTCCAGTTGATGACGCTGTTGGCGTCGACATCAATCTTGATGACCACAGGGGCTATCTTTTTAGTCGGCGGCGTGGACACCGGCATGTCCAAATTCACAGAGTGAAGTTGCGCTGGAATGGTGATGATCAACATGATCAAGAGCACCAACATCACGTCAATCAGTGGCGTGGTGTTGATCTCCATCATCACTTCTGGTTCTTCACTCGAACTGGAGCCTATGTTCATTCCCATGGTCTTGTTCCTTTATTGCGGCTCAGTGATGAAGCCAACCTTGGTGATGCCGGCGCGCTGCACCGCATACATCACCCGCCCCACCGACTCAAAATCGCTCTTGCCATCGCCCCGAATCTGAACTTCAGGCTGAGGCGTCATGACTGAAAATTTCTTCATGCGCTGCAGCAAGTCGTCTGAATTTTTAATGGGCGTGTCGTACAAGAAGATCTTGCCCTTCACATCCACTGAGATGATCACGGTCTCTGGCTTGCTCTCCCGCACCACGTTCTTCTCTTTGGGCAAGTCCACCTTGATGGAAGTGGTCACCACAGGAATCGTGATCAAGAAGATGATCAAGAGCACCAACATCACGTCCACCAAGGGCGTGGTGTTGATCTCACTCATGATCTCATCGTCTTTGTCTGAACCGATGTTCATTGCCATGATGGGCCTCTCGGTAAATTGAGATGTGTCGAGTCAGTCAAATGAATTATTTGTTGCTAGAAGCCAGCAACACAGAGTGCAAGTCAGAACCAAATGCGTTCACGTCTTCCATGATGGCCTTGTTGCGGCGCACCAGCCAGTTGTAACCGAGCACCGCGGGCACGGCCACGGCCAAACCAATGGCCGTCATGATCAAAGACTCGCCCACGGGGCCGGCCACTTTGTCAATGGACGCTTGACCGGACATGCCGATTTTGACCAGCGCGTTGTAGATGCCCCAAACCGTGCCGAACAATCCCACGAATGGAGATGTAGAGCCAACTGTTGCCAGCACAGCCAAGCCGTCTTGCATGCGGCTTTGCACGTTGCCAATCGCGCGCTGAATGCTTTGGGTGCTCCAAGTATTGAAGTCAACGGCACCCAAAAGGCCCGTGTGTTTGTTGGCACTCTCAAGACCCTTTTCTGCAATGAAGCGGAAAGGGCTTTCTTCGGCCAAGCCGTCTGCACCTTGGCGCAAAGATGCGGCAGACCAGAACGAGTCTTGCGCGGCCTTGGCAAACTTGGCAGCCTTGGATTGCTCAAAGAACTTGGTGATGATCACGTACCAAGAGCCCATCGACATCAGCACCAAGATGAGCAAAGTGCCCTTGGCCACGATGTCGCCTTGGGCCCATAAAGCGCCCAGGCCATAAGGGTTGTCGTCGTGCTCTCCAGCGGGGGCGGCAGCTACAGCAGCGGCAGGCGCTGGCGGTGCCACGGGAGCCGCAGCTTCGGGTGCAGGCGCTGCAGTAGCAGGCGCAGCAGCCGGAGCCGCTTCTTTGGGCTTGGCCGCAAAGCTGGTGCTGGCCAAGCTCAAGCCGGCTACCAAGCCGATAGCGAGAACGAGAGTTTTGAGTTGCTTGATCATGGGAGGACTCCTCTGAAACGAATTCAATTAATTTAAAAAATGTTCAACAAAAACAGGTGGTGTTTGGAGGGGTGCTTATTCCAAACGCCATGTGTATTTCATGCTCGCCCAGCTTTGCTGAGGCTTGCCATCCACCGTAGCGGGTTTGAATTGGCACTTGGACAAGCCGGCGCGGGCCGCTTCATCTAGGCGTCTAAAGCCAGAAGACTTCTCAACGGCCGATTCAATGACTTTGCCGTCAGCACCGACCAAGAACTTCAGCTGGACCGTACCTTCTTCCTCCAAGCGCTTGGAGGCGCTGGGGTACTCGGGCTTCTCGCAACTGGAAGCGCTGATCACAGCAGCAGTTTGCACGGGAGGTGCAGGTGGCGCCGGTGTTGTTTGCACAGGTAAGGGCGAAGGCGGCGCCACAGGCTGCGGTGTGTTGGACACAGCCGCAATGGCGTTCACGGGGGTTGGCGCAGCCACCTGAATGTCCACGGGCGGCACATAAGAAGGCGGCGGTGGCGGCAAATTCTTAGGGGGCGGCGGTGGTGGAGGCGGTGGAATCTCGGGCTTGGTCTCTTCCAAAAGGACGGCTTCGACCGGCCCTTTGATGACCTTCACAAACTTGCGCGCAAGTCCGGAATTGATGGCCCAAAACAGCAGCCCGTGCAACACAACCACCGCAGTCAAACCGATCACATGTTTTCGGGATGCACGCTGCCGGCTGGCGTAATCTATCATGTCGTCGTTACTCTTTCTGTGACCCAGCCGCTTCAAATGCAGGCTTGAATCTCATGTTGTTAGGTCAGAAGCCAATGGGAAGCTATTGTAATGAGCTAACAGAGGCTAATTTGAGAGATATAGTAACCGAGCTTATTTCAATGCTCTTTATGATGAATATCCTTGCCTTCTTCAAAAAATCACCACGGCGTTTACGCGCTTTGAAGCGAATTGGCCAGTTGACCCTGGCCAGTTGCGCATTCTGTTTGGGCCTCTTTGCGCCGGCATTAGCACAAACCCCTATACGTCCTGAGGTGGCGAAATCATTGCAGGCAGCGCAAGACGCCTTGAAAGCGGGTCAGCTAGACACTGCCCTGGCACTTTCACAGCAAACATTGGCCATGCCTGGCATCACAGCTATTGAAAAGCCGCTCATCCAGCGCACCTTGGCGGTGGCTGCCCTTCAGGCCAAAAACTTCCCCTTGGCAGTCAGCACCTTGGAAAATCTGATTCAAGAAATGCCTGAAAGCACGCCTGCTGAGCAAAAACGTCCGCTCATTGAGTCGCTGCTCAATGCCAGTCAGCAGGCGCAAGACTTCCCCAAACTTGTCGATTGGGCCCGAATTTATTTGAAGCTAGAAGGCAGCAACCCCTCGGTGCGGCCGGTTCTGATTCAAACACTGTCTGTCTTAAAACGACACAGCGAAGTGGTGCAAGAAGTCAATGAAAAAATGCGTTTGGATGAAGCAGCCAAATTGAAAACGCCGGAGAGTGAATTGCGCATGTTGGCTGTCAGTCAGCGCCAATTGAAAGACGATTCGGGTTACAGCGACACGCTCAAACGCTTGCTTCAAAACTACCCCTCCAAAGCCTACTGGGCAGAGATCATTCCGCGCCTGGCACGCCAAACCAATTTCAACCCACGATTCGATTTGGACCTTTACCGTTTGCTGGAGTTAACAGGCAACATGGAAGATGCCATTGAGTATGTGGACATGGCCAACTTGGCACTCAAGGCTGGATTGCCTGCAGAAGCCATGCGGGTGGTCGAACTGGCCTATGCAAAAGGTCTTTTGGGCAAAGGCAGTGATGCTGCCAACCATCAAAAATTGCGCCAACAAATTCAACTGCGTTTGAACGAAGATGACAAGGCCATGCCAGCCTTAGAAAAGTCTGCCAAAGACGCCAACACTTTGGCCAGTTTGGCCGATGTGTATGCCGCTCAACAAAAGTGGGATCAGTCACAAGCGCATTACAGCAAAGCTTTGGCAATGGGCGGATTGCGCCGCGAAGCTGAAACGCGTTTGCACGCTGGCATTGCCTTGTTCAAATTAGGGCAAAAAGAGCAAGCCTACACCATGTGGGACAGCGTCAAAGGCGATGCCACTGCCATTGAATTGGCGCAATTGTGGAAGACTTGGCAGCCCGTCAACTGAGCTTCAAACTTCAATCTTTGGAGAGCGCGTCAGAAGCTGCCGCCTTCAAAGCAAACTCTGCGCGCAGCGCACGCAGTTTTTCTCTCGGGTCTTCTTTGACGGTATTTTTGTCGAGTGCCATCTCGGCAATGAATCGGCTTGGCAGCGCCGCAATGGTCTCGCGACCTTTTTTGCGGCGCTTGGTCCAGCTCACTGCCAAAGTTCTTTGAGCCCGTGTAATGCCCACGTACATCAAACGGCGCTCTTCCTGAAGCCGCGTCAGCTGACCTTCAGCATGCACCGCAGCATTGATGGACTCTTTGTTGTCTTCGTCCATTTTGAAAGGCAGCAAACCTTCGTTGACACCCACCAACATCACATGCGGCCACTCCAAACCTTTGGCGGCATGCAATGTCGACAAGGTGACCACATTGGGGTCTTGTTCTCGCTCATTCAAGGTCGACAACAGTGAAATTGTTTGGGCCACTTCCAGCAATGATTTTGTTTCTGCCATCACGCTTACGCCCGCCGCATCATCAATGGTGCCGCCACATCGCCCCGACATCCAATCGACAAATTCCAGCACATTGGCCCAGCGTGCTGCGGCTACTTTTTCGTTGTCTTCACCATCGTACAAATGTTTTTCGTAACCAATGTCTTTGAGCCATTGCAACAAAAAAACCTTGGCATCTTCGGCGCCATGGGTGCGTTTGGCACGGTATTCCAAGTCATTCATGAAGCGGCCAAATTCGTGCAAACTGCCCACGGCACGCGCAGACAGCTTGGCGCCCAAACTGTTTGAAAACAAAGCTTCAAACAAACTCAATTTGTATTGGCTGGCCAAGGTACCCAGCCCCGCCAAAGTTTGATGGCCAATGCCACGCTTCGGGCTGGTCACGGCGCGCAAAAAAGCAGGGTCGTCGTCGTTGTTCACCCACAAGCGAAACCACGCACACAAATCCTTGATTTCTGCACGGTCAAAAAAGCTTTGCCCGCCCGAGACCTTGTAAGGAATTTGGGCGCGCCGCAATGCTTTTTCAAACGGTTTGGCCATGTGATTGGCGCGGTACAAAATGGCGAACTCTTTGTAGTCGCGGTATTGCACGCCGCCGGAAGTGGTGGCGGTGCCTGCACGCAAAGACTGAATGCGAGCCACCATCCGGTCGGCCTCGTGTTCTTCGTGGTCAGCATCCACCACCCGAACCGGTTCGCCCTCACCCAGTTCAGAAAAAAGTTTTTTAGGGTAAAGCTTGGGATTAGGCTCAATCACATTGTTGGCCGCTCGCAAAATGGCGCTGGTCGATCGGTAGTTTTGCTCTAAGGTCACCACTTTCAATTGCGGAAAATCTTGTGGCAAACGTTTCAGATTGTCTAATGTGGCGCCGCGCCAACCGTAAATCGATTGGTCATCGTCGCCCACCGCTGTAAACCGAGCTCGTTCACCCACCAAGTGTTTGAGCACTTCATACTGCGTGGCATTCGTGTCTTGGTACTCATCGACCAACACATGGCCCATGGCCGCTTGCCATCGCTCACGCACTTCTGGATACTGAGCTAGCAACTTCAAAGGCAAACCGATCAAGTCATCGAAGTCCACGCTTTGGTAAGCCGCCAAGCGTTCTTCGTAGCGCCCCATGATGCGCGCCGCAACACGCTCGTTTTCGTTTTGCGCAAGGCCTTCAGCTTGAGCGCTGGTCAGCCCTGCATTTTTCCAAGCACTGATGGCCCATTGCCATTGCTTTGCCGTGTTGGCATCGGTGGTGCCGCCGCAGTCTTTCAAGATGCTCACCACATCGTCTGAATCCAAAATGCTGAACTGCGGCTTCAAACCCAGCACATGCCCGTCTAGCCGCATGATGCGCACACCCAAGGCATGAAAGGTGCAAATCATGACCTCTTGAGCGCCTTTGCCAATGACCTTGCGCGCACGCTCTCGCATCTCACTGGCCGCTTTGTTGGTAAAAGTGATGGCCGCAATGCGATTGGGCTCAAGCCCCACGTCCATCAGCCTGGCTATTTTCTGCGTGATCACGCGCGTCTTGCCCGAGCCCGCGCCCGCCAACACAAGGCAAGGGCCTTTGACGTAATTGACAGCTTCAAGTTGAGCTGGATTCAAACCGGAGGAGGGGGTGGACATGCGTAAAAATTGGGAAGGCCGAGTGGGAATGCACATTCGGCAAGCTGCTGAATCATAGCGGGCAATGGCGGCAAGTGGCGGGCAGAAGGAGCCCAAATTCCAAGGCACAATGTGAACCATGCTAGATGTCTTGCGCGTTACCTTTCCATTCTTTGCCTTGGTGCTTTGTGGTTATTGGGCGGCGCGTCGTCAAATGCTGCCCTTTGAAGCCATTCCAGGCTTGAACGGCTTTGTGTTGTTCTTTGCCCTGCCTTGCATGCTGTTCCAATTTGGCGCCAAAACGCCCATTGCACAGCTCTTAGATGCCAGCGCTTTCTTCATGTACCTGTTTTGCGCCTTGGTCATGGTGGCCTTCGTGGTGGCCGTCACTTTGAACAAACGCTTTGGCTGGAACGATGCCGCATTTGGCGCCTTGGTGGGGGCCTTCCCCAACACCGGCTTCATGGGTGTTCCCTTGTTGGTGGCCTTGCTAGGCACGGCAGCAGCTGGGCCTGCCATCGTCACCATTGTCATCGACATGGTCATCACCACATCGCTGTGCATTGCACTGTCTAGGTTAGATGGCGCAGGCCAACAAGGTGTGAGTCAAGCTGCCAAGAATGCATTGCTGGGCGTGGTTAAAAATCCTTTGCCCTGGGCCATTTTGTTGGGCACCGTTTTTTCGGCGTTTCAAATTGAGTTGCCAGGGCCTGTCGAAAAAACCGTGGCCTTGTTGGGCGATGCAGCTTCACCGGTGGCACTGTTCACCATTGGCGCAGTGCTGGCGCGCTCCCAAAAAATTGCGCACCACGAACAGCACGGCCCTCTGACATGGAAAGACTATGTGCCGGTTGCCCTCATCAAATTGTTCTTGCACCCTGTTCTTGTCTTGGCGGTGGGTTTGGCTGTGATTTCAATGGGTGTACCGATTGACGCGTTTGCCCTCAAAGTGATGGTGCTGGTGGCGGCTTTGCCCAGTGCCAGCAATGTGGCCATGTTGTCAGAACGATTTGGCGCCGACAATGGCCGCATCGCCAGAATTATTTTGGTCTCTACGGCGGCGGCCTTTCTTAGCTTCTCGGGCGCAGTCGCATTGCTTCAATAAAGCGACATTAGATGGCCAGTGGATCGACATCCACCAGCCAGCGAATCAGGCCTTTGTGCTGAGGCTCTGACCGCGATGCATGCAATTGTTCTTGCAACAACTCAAGCACCCTGTGGAGCGCTTTTCTGGAAGCGCTTTCAATCAGCATTTGTGCGCGCTCCACATTGGCCACGCGCTGAATACTCATGGGGACCGCAGGGTACACACTCACTTCGGCCAAGGCCGCTGCGTCCTTGGCGTTAAGGCCTTCCAAAGATTGCAACTGCGCATGGGCATGGTTTAAAAAAGCTTGCGCCACCGCTTGCTCGCGCGCGTCACTGCGAAACAGAGCCTGAAACGTACTGGGCGGCAAGCCCGCTTCCAAGCGCTCTTTCAATTGTTGCTCTGCAAAGGCCGGGTAGTCGTGTTTTTTAAGCGCTTCAAACAAGGGGTGA
>CANFJC010000041.1 GCA_947447245.1 Comamonadaceae bacterium | reverse complement strand
GACGCGCAGCGCAAGGCCGCCCTTGGATCTTCCGCGAAATCGTTCATTTTTTGGCCACCGGCGAACATTTGGCGCCGCCCTTGGTGGCCGAAGTGAAGCGCGCCTTGCTAGAGCATTTGCAAGATCACTACGGCTTGTATGGAGAGTTAACGGGTGTGCGATCAGCGCGCAAACACATCGGTTGGTATGTGCGTGATTTACCGGGTGGTGATGTGTTCAGAGAGGCCATGAACACCTTGGAAACAGCCGAGTTGCAATCTCGTGCTGTGGCTGATTTTTTTGCAGAAATGGCATCGCGCATGGAGCGCATGCCACAGGCTTTTTCAGGCATACGCCCAGAAATGGCCTTGGAGACCATGGAATGACCAAGAAAAAAATTGACGAATGCATCCGCGAAAGCTTGAACGCTTACTTTCACGACATGGATGGTGAGGAACCCACTGGCATGTACGACATGCTGTTGGTGACTGTTGAAAAACCCTTGCTTGAAGTGGTCATGCAACGTGCTGAGCACAATCAATCACTTGCGGCAGAATGGTTGGGCCTCAACCGCAACACGCTTCGCAAGAAACTTTTAGAACACAAACTTTTGAAATAAAAACAATGAAAGCACTCATTTCTGTCTCCGACAAAACGGGCATCGTCGAACTCGCCCAAGCGCTTCACAATCTGAAAGTAGAACTGCTTTCTACAGGCGGTACTGCCAAACTTTTGGCAGAACAAGGCTTGCCAGTGACCGAAGTGGCACAACTCACAGAGTTTCCAGAAATGCTGGATGGCCGTGTCAAAACATTGCATCCCAAAGTTCACGGCGGCTTGTTGGCAAGGCGCGATGTGCCTGAGCACATGGCCGCTTTGAAAGAGCACGGCATCCAAACCATCGATTTGCTCATCGTCAATTTGTACCCCTTCGAAGCCACTGTGGCCAAGCCAGGCTGTACTTTGGAAGACGCCATTGAGAACATTGACATTGGCGGCCCTGCTATGGTGCGCAGTGCAGCCAAGAACTGGAAAGACGTGGCAGTGCTCACCGATGCATCGCAGTACGCCACCGTCATTGAAGAACTCAAAGCCAGTGGCAAAGTGTCCGAGAAAACACGCTTTGCATTGTCTGTGGCTGCTTTCAATCGCATCAGCAATTACGACGCGGCCATCAGCGACTATTTGTCTTCCTTCAACTTGGAAGACGGCACACGCAAAGAGTTCCCAGCGCAATCCAATGGCCGTTTTGTGAAGTTGCAAGACCTGCGCTACGGTGAAAATCCGCACCAAACTGCCGCCTTTTATCGCGACTTGTACCCAGCGCCGGGCTCATTGGTCACAGCCGTTCAGTTACAGGGCAAAGAACTTTCCTATAACAACATTGCCGATGCCGATGCTGCTTGGGAATGCGTGAAGAGCTTCACAGAATCCGCTTGTGTGATTGTGAAACACGCCAATCCTTGCGGTGTGGCCGTGGGTGCCAACCCGCTTGAGAGTTACAACAAGGCATTCCAAACTGACCCCACGTCTGCCTTTGGCGGCATCATTGCCCTGAACCGTACTGTGGATGCTGCCGCAGCACAGCAAATCAGCAAACAGTTTGTCGAAGTGCTGATGGCACCTTCTTATTCAGCTGAAGCCTTGGAAATTTTCAAAGCCAAAGCCAATGTGCGCGTGCTGCAAATTGACTTGCCTGAACTCAAAGCTGGCGGCACTGCATTCGAGCAAGGCCGCAATGCACAAGACATCAAGCGCGTGGGCTCGGGCTTGCTCATTCAAACCGCCGACAACCACGAACTCCAATTGGCCGACCTCAAAGTGGTGACCAAAGTTCAACCTACGCCTTCACAGCTGCAAGATTTGTTGTTCGCCTGGAAGGTGGCCAAGTACGTCAAGAGCAATGCCATTGTGTTTTGTGCCAACGGCATGACCATGGGCGTGGGTGCCGGTCAAATGAGCCGCTTAGACTCTGCTCGCATTGCCAGCATCAAAGCCGGTCATGCAGGTTTGAGCTTACAAAACACCGTGGTGGCCAGCGATGCTTTCTTTCCGTTCCGCGATGGCCTCGATGTGGTGGTGGACGCTGGTGCCAATTGCGTGATTCAGCCAGGTGGCTCGATGCGCGACCCCGAAGTGATCGCTGCTGCAGATGAACGCGGCGTGGCCATGGTGTTCTCTGGCGTACGCCACTTCCGCCACTAAGCTGTGAAATTTTGTAGAAGAGTGCATGTGCAATTGAAGGCATGATGTGAGGCTGTAAAGACTCTTTGCGAGATCTCGCAATTTAGGCATCATGACTGCATCTCCTTCTACCCATTTATCTGCGATTTCTTTGGGCGTGCCCGTGGTGGACTCCCACAGCCACGTGATTGCCGATGATCCTGTTCGCTACCCTCTGGCGCCTATGGGCGGCAAACAATCTGACTGGTCTAAAGAGCGACCTGTGAATGGCATAGGCATGGCTCAAGCGATGAAAGAAGCAGGCGTCGCCAAATCTGTTTTGGTTCAAGCTTCCACCTGCTATGGCCATGACAACAGCTATACGCTCGATTGCGTGAAAGCCAACACTTCGCAATTTGTGGGTGTGTATTCGGTCGATACCTTGCAAGCCGATGGTGTGGCGCAAGTCAAGCGTTGGAGAGATGCCGGCCTGAGTGGCATGCGTGTGTTCATTGCAGGTCATACGGCTGCAGCAGACCACAGTGTGCGTTTGGACGATCCTCGCAGCTTTCCGGTGTGGGAATACATCTCTGAGCACAACATTCCCATGTGCGTGCAATTGCGCGCCGATGGCTTGCCCCAGCTCGAGACTTTGCTGAAACAATTTCCAAAAGCCAAAGTGCTCTTGGATCACTTTGCGCGTCCCGTTTTGGAAGAGGGTTCACCTTACGTGCAAGCTGCCAGTTTGTTTGCTTTGGCCAAGTACCCCAATTTGAATTTCAAGTTCACCACCCACAACGTGCGTGAATCCAAAGAAGGCAAGTCGACTCAGGCGGCCTTTAGCAAAGCGGTGGTCAGTGCCTTTGGCGCCAATCGCATTGCATGGGGCTCTAATTTCCCTGCCTCTGCCGGTGGCCTCACCAAGCACTTGCAAGAAGCGCTGGAAGCCACTGCCTCATTGACCTTGGAAGAGCAGCGTTGGATTTATTCAGGCACGGCCCATGCGCTGTACCCCGATTTGAACAAGTCTCAAGCAACATGTCCGCCACCATGAAACCAGAAAAACTCAAACTCAAAACGCTGTTGGGCGATTACCCCAACACCATGGCTTTGAAAAACGGCGTGCTGCGCCCCAAGCTCTTTGACTTTGAATTTGATCCCGTCAAAACACCCAATCGGGCGTTCAAACGCGTTGTGCGTGAATTGGAGTTTGATGTGGCCGAATTGGCGCTGGTCACCTACTTGCAAGCCAAGGCCTATGGCAAACCATTGGCGCTTTTGCCTGCTGTCGTGGGCGAAGGCCGATTTCAACACCACTGCTTGGTTTACAACGCAGAGCGCGGCAAAGTCACAGTGGCTCAACTCAATGGCAAACGCGTGGGCATTCGTGCGCATGCTCAAACCACCGTCACATGGGTGCGCGGTGTATTGGCCAATGACTACGGTGTGGAGTTGCCCAAGGTGAAATGGGTGACGTTTGAACATGGCCACTTGGCCGAGTTTCCAGATCCGCCTGGATTTGATCGAGCGCCAGAAGGCAGCAAGATGGTCGACATGCTTTTGTCGGGTGAGTTAGACGCCGCCATCATTGGCAGCGACTTGCCGGATGACCCTCGCTTGCAACCCGTCTTGCCCGACCCGCATGCAGCAGCGCAGGCTTGGAGTCAACGTTTGCAAATGTTGCCCATCAATCACATGATGGCCATCGACATGGACTTGTGCAAAGATCGCCCAGATGTCATCAAAGAGCTTTACCAAGTGCTGGGCAAAAGCAAAGCCATGGCCAAACATGAAAACCCGAGGCGCAGTGTGCATGCCGTGAAAGGCGAGATGGATCTCACGCCATTCGGCATTGAGCCCAATCTCAAAGCGCTTGAAGTGTTAATTCTTTACACCTACCAACAAGGCCTGATTCCTAGACCTTATTCGGTGGATGAGTTGTTTGATGAAACCCGTGATTTGTTAGGAAAATGATGAGCGCTGAAGAAAATTTTTTAAGCCGACGTCAACTCGTGGTGGCTGCTTTGTTGTCTGCTGGTTTCGGCAAAGCGTTTGCGCAGACGGGTGGTGTGGCGCGCATCATTGTGCCGTTTGCACCTGGCGGTGCTCGTGAAATGCCGGCCCGCGCCATTCAGCAAGAGTTGTCGCAAGAGACAGGACAAAACTGGATCATTGAAAGCAAACCTGGTGCGGGCGGTGCCATCGGTACTTCATTCGTGTCCAAGGCGGCGCCCGATGGCAAAACCTTGTTGATGGCGGCCTCAAGTCACTTCGTGACTGCGGCCATGGGTGCAAGGCCTTTCTATGAACCTGTCAAAGAATTTGCAGCGGTTGCCAACATTGGCAATCAAAGTTATGTGCTCATGGTGAACGCGGGTGTGCCTGCCAAATCAGCGGCAGAATTCATTCAATATGCCAAGAGCAAACCTGGCGTGTTGAATTACAACTCTGCCGGAGTGGGCAGTTCAACGCATTTGGCCATGGCCTACTTTGCTAAGTCAGCAGATATTGACATGGTGCATGTGCCCTACAAAGGCACTGCGGAGGCTGCTACCGATGTGTCGGGTGGTCGCGGCAATGCAGTCATTGTGCCAACAGCTGCAGTGGGTGTTTATTTGCAAGACCCGCGTTTGCGAATCATTGGCATAACGTCTAAGAAGCGCTCACCTTTGTTACCCAATATTCCAACCCTGGCAGAGTCAGGTTTGTCTGGTTTTCACTTTGAGTCTTGGTTTGGTTTGTTGGCGCCTGCTGCCACGCCCTTGGCCATTCAAGAAAGGATCAATGCCGCTGTCAACAAAATCATTTCGAACAAGGACGTGAAAGAGCGCTTGCAGGCTTTGGGCATGGACTCGCCTCAGTGGAATTTAGAAGCGTTCAACAAAGCGTTCATTGCCGACCGTGATCTGATGACCAAGATCGTCAAGGAAACGGGCATTACCCGAGAGTCTTAAGCCTGAAGTTTAAGCCAGCGTCTTGAAAATCTCGCGCGATGCACTCACAGTGTCGGCAATGTCTTGTGCGGTGTGCGCGCCACTCACAAAGCCAGCCTCGTAAAGTGCGGGTGCAATGTACACGCCGCGGTCTAGCAAGCCGTGGAACAAAGTGTTGAACTTGCTGCCATCGGTTTTCATCACTTGCGGGTAGTTGCTGGGCAAGGTGGGCAACAAGAAGAAGCCAAACATGCCGCCTTCGCAGTCGCCTGCAAAGGGAATGCCTTCCGCGACAGCTGCAGCTGTGAGGCCATCGACCAGTGAACGTGTTGTTGCGCTTAAAGCATCAAAGAAACCAGGCTTGCTGATTTCTGCCAAGGTGGCCAAGCCGCATGCGGTGGCCACAGGGTTGCCACTCAAGGTACCGGCTTGGTAAACAGGGCCCAAAGGTGCCAGTTGCTCCATGACAGCGCGCTTGCCGCCAAAGGCTGCCAAGGGCATGCCGCCGCCAATCACTTTGCCCATGACCGTCATGTCGGGCTCAAAGCCTGGAATGCTTTTGGCGTAAACGCTTTGAGCGCTGCCCAAAGCCACGCGGCAACCTGTCATGACTTCGTCAAACACCAAGAGCGCGCCGTATTGGCTACACAGTTCGCGGCAGCGTTTCATGAAGGGCACGCTAGCGCGCACAAAGTTCATGTTGCCTGCAATGGGCTCGATCATGAGGCAGGCTAATTCAGGGCCGTGAATTTTGAAAGCTTCTTCCAGTTGCTCGATATTGTTGTATTCAAGCACCAAGGTGTGTTGCACCACTTCAGGCGGCACGCCTGCGCTGGTGGGGTTGCCAAAGGTGGCCAAGCCTGAGCCGGCTTTGACCAGCAAGGCATCTGCATGGCCGTGGTAGCAGCCTTCAAACTTGATGATCTTGCTGCGCCCTGTGGCACCGCGCGCCAAGCGCAATGCGCTCATGCCTGCTTCGGTGCCCGAGCTGACCAAGCGCACCATCTCCATGGAGGGCACCAGCTTGAGCAGGGCTTCGACCAATTCCACTTCGCGCTCTGTGGGGGCGCCAAAAGAGAAACCATCAAGGGCCGCTTTTTGCACAGCTTCTAAAACGGCAGGGTGGCCATGGCCCAAAATCATTGGGCCCCAAGAGCCGATGTAATCGATGTATTTTTTGCCGTTGGCGTCCCAAAAATAAGCGCCTTCAGCGCGCTTCACAAATCGGGGTGTGCCGCCCACAGCGCGAAAAGCGCGCACGGGTGAATTGACGCCGCCAGGAATCACTTGGCGAGCGCGTTCGAACAGGGTGTCGTTGAGGTCAGTGCTTGGTTTCATTGATGGACATTTCGAAAAAATCTGCGTTCATGTCGGGACCTTCCGCTTCAGACTCATCGTCCTCGGCATCGGGTAGCGCCCAAAATAGGCGATCGGGGATGACCTTGCCCATGCCAGGGCGAAAGCCCTCGTCTAGGCAACGGTCTAAATAGTGCAATGCTTCGCTGGCAGCTGCAGATAAATCAAGCCCGGTTGCAATGAGGGCGGCCAAGGCGGCCGAAAGTGTTTCGCCTGCGCCACTGAAAACCGCTTCAATGCGCTCAAATTTTTCATGGCCCACCACGGTTTCGGGGGTGGCCAAAACATTGTCGATGTGCTGGTCGTTGGCGGTGATGCCTGTGACCAAGGTGTAGGGCACACCCAACTCGGCCGCTGCTTTGGCAATGTCGCGCGGGCCTGGATTTTTTTCACTGGACCAATCGGGCAAAAGCCAGCGGCGCAAAGTGCTGTGATGACCCACCAATATGCTGGTTTGGGGCAACAGCAATTCGCGAAAGGCGTCCAGGTATTGGTCTATTTTGTCGTCTTCCCACCAAGACAAATTGGGCATGTAGGCCACCACGGGCACACCGTCGTAGTCGGCGGTGAGTTCTGCAATGATGCTGATATTTTCAGCACTGCCGGCAAAACCTACTTTGATGACTTGCGGTGGAATGTCTTCTAAAACAGCTCTGGCTTGATCGCCTACGGCCTCTTCATCGAGGGGGAAAAAGTCAAAAATTTGGGCCGAGTCGCGGGCATAGGCGCCTGTGAGCACAGGCAGCGCATGGGCGCCGACAGAGGCAATGGCCAAAACATCGGCGCTGATGCCGCTGGCGCCGCTGGGGTCGCTGGCATTGAACACCAACACGCATGCAATGACGGCTTCTTCCTCGTTTTCGAGGTCGTCTTCAGGCAGGTCTGACGGCGGTAATGTAGTGGTCATGAGTTACAGTGAAGCCCGATACAATCTCTTCATTCTATTCGACACCGGTGACCCACTGTGACTGATACTAAAACTTGGATGTGCTTAATTTGCGGCTGGATTTACGACGAGGCTGCTGGTTGCCCTGAAGACGGCATTGCCCCTGGCACCGCATGGGCCGACGTGCCCATGAACTGGACTTGCCCTGAGTGCGGTGCCCGCAAAGAAGACTTTGAAATGGTGGCCATTTAAGCTGCTGTGCTTCGGCGCCCAGCGCCGATGTCAGCTTGCTTTTTTCACCACGGCGTAGCGTGCCAAGGTTTTTTCTCGGGCCTCTGCGTGGTTCACCACGGGCAGGGGATAGTCTTTACCCAGCTTGATGCCGGCCGCTTGAAGTGCCAAAGGTTTGGCCTCCCATGGGGCGTGAATGTCGGCGCGCTCTAGCCCAGCCAACTGCGGCAAATATCGTTTGATGAATTTACCCTTCGGATCGAACTTTTCGCTTTGCGTCACAGGGTTGAAAATTCGGAAATAAGGCTGTGCATCGCAGCCGCTAGAGCTGGCCCACTGCCAGCCGCCGTTGTTGGCCGACAAATCAAAATCAATCAGGTGCTGGGCAAAGTATTTTTCGCCCCAACGCCAATCGACGCCTAAATCTTTGGTGAGAAAAGACGCCACCACCATGCGCAGCCGATTGTGCATGTAACCCGTTTGATTGATTTGCGCCATGGCCGCGTCCACCAAGGGGTAGCCGGTTCTGCCTTCGCACCAAGCCGCAAACAAAGCCTTGCCGTGAGGGCCGTGGTCCCAATGGATGGCATCGTAGTCGGGCTTGAAACAGCGCTCGGTGACATGCGGGAAATTGGCCAGAATTTGTGCGTAAAAATCTCGCCAAATCAGCTCTGACAACCAAACGCTGGCGCCTTCGCTGGTTTTGTAGCGGCGCCAAGCTTCCAAGGCCAACTGCCGAATCGAAATGGTGCCAAAACGCAGATGCACGCTTAAATAACTGGGGCCTTTGATGGCGGGGAAATTGCGCGTTTCCTCGTAGCGATCGATGCGGTGCAAAAAGTCATTCAGCAAAGCCTGCGCGCCGGATGCGCCCGGTTTGTAATGAAGCGCGGTTAAGTCGATGTTTTCAAAGTCGATGTCGGGCAGGGTTGGCACCGGCAAGCGGTACTTTGCAGGCCTAGGCACCAAGGCTGACGCATGTTCAGCCACGGGGTGGGCGGCTAAATCTTCGGGCCGAATTTTTTTCAGCCAAGCGTTTTTGTAAGGGGTGAACACGGTGTAGGGCTTGCTTGCCAAGGTAAGCACCTCTTGCCTTTCAAAGACCACATGGTCTTTGTAGGTATGAAAGGCAATGCCTGCATTGGCCAAGCCGCCACGCACTTGGGCGTCGCGGCCAAGGGCTGCGGGCTCATCGTCGTGGTTGGCAAACACGGCTTGCGCCTCGATTTGCTTGGCCAAATGAGGAATTTCTTTGAGGGTGTTGCCGTGCAGAACAATGAGTCCCAGCTGCGGTGCCAGTGAAGCCTCTACCCCCGCCTTGAGGGCCGTGGCTCTGAGCAATTCGTCCAGTTCCACCAAAGATTCTCGAATGAAAGCCACCCGGCGGTCTTGGCTGGGGAGGTGCTGCAGGATTTCGGTGTCAAAGACAAAGGCGCAGTGCACTTTGTTGCAGTTTTTGAGGGCATGGAACAGCGCGGCGTTGTCTTCAACGCGTAAATCTCGCCGAAACCAGACCAAGCCGGTAGAAAAGGGTTTGTGCATGGGTTAGAGGCCGTTAAAATTGGGACATGTCTGCCGATTTTGCCTCCACTCAGCTTTCGCATCATTTTTTGATTGCCATGCCCGGTCTGGAGGACCCTACTTTTGCCAAGAGTGTGGTTTATTTGTGTGAACACTCTGAGCGTGGCGCCATGGGCTTGATCATCAACAAGCCCGGGGAACTCAGTTTGAAGCATTTGTTCGACAAAGTCGACCTTCCTTTGCGCCGCCCAGACTTATTGCAATCCAATGTATTGCATGGCGGGCCCATTCAAACCGAACGAGGCTTTGTGTTGCACGAACCAATTTGGTTGGCCAGTGCCGAAAACTCAGAAGCCAGCAAAGAACCGGCCAAAGACGAAGCCTCAGGTCTCTCAGAAACTGCAAGCTCCATCTACGCTTCAACTTTGAGCGTTCCGGGTGGCCTGGCCATGACCACCTCCAAGGATGTGCTGGAGGCCTTGTCCAACGGCTCTGGGCCTAAACGTGTCTTGGTCACCTTGGGTTATGCCTCATGGGGCGAGGGACAGCTTGAATCTGAAATTGGTGAAAACAGTTGGCTCACTGTCGAAGCCAACCCGGACATCATTTTTGAAACACCCATCGAGCAACGCTATGAAAAGGCTTTGGCCCTTTTGGGCTTGCAGCCTTGGATGCTTTCCACCGATGCGGGTCACGCATGATGCTAGACCAGGCGCTCACTGTGCCTGCGTCTCAGCAGAGTTTTTTGGCTTTCGATTTTGGACTCAAACGCACAGGGGTGGCGGTGGGCAATCGAATGTTGAAACAGGCCACACCGCAAGCCACGGTGGTGGCGGAAGGTGACGCACGTTTTGCATTGATTGAAAAACGCATCAAAGAGTGGACCCCTGATGCCTTGGTGGTGGGTGTGCCTTTTCACCCCGATGGCGCGTCACATGAGAACACCTTGCGCGCACAAAAGTTTGCCCGCCAACTGCGCGGCCGCTTTGGATTGAATGTCTACGAAGTGGACGAACGCTACAGCACCACAGAAGCCATTGCCAGTGGCGCAAAGGATGCTGACGCCGCTTCGGCATGCATTATTTTGGAACAATTTTTAAGGAGTCTGCCGTGAGTGCATTGGCTTTGAATGCAGAGGCGCTGTACGGCGAACTCTTGCGCGGTGTGCGATCGATGTGCACTGCTGAAACACGTTTGGTGGGCATCACCTCTGGCGGCGCTTGGTTGGCCGAGCGCTTGCAAAATGACCTAGGGCTTAGTTGCAAGCACGGCAGCATCTCTTCGGCCATGCACCGAGATGACTTTGCACAACGTGGTTTGTCTTCGGGTGGCCAAACCACATTGCCCTTTGAAATTCAAGGCGCAGACGTGCTGATTTTGGACGATGTGCTCTACACGGGCCGCACCATACGCGCGGTGATCAATGAAATGTTTGATTACGGCCGACCCGCCAACGTGAGGCTGGCCGTGTTGGTCGACCGCGGTGGCAGACAACTGCCCATTCAAGCCGACTTTGCCGCCGCTCGCGTGGCCTTGCCCGACTCTCAATCCTTGGCGCTGGCTCGCTTAGACAACGGCGAGTTCAGCTTTGAATTGCAAGCCCACGATGAATCCAGTTCAGTAGGAAAAAAATAACAATGCTCTACAAACGCAACCCCCAACTCAACAAGAACGGTGAACTCATTCACTTGTTGTCGACCGAAGGTTTGTCGCGCGACATCCTGACGCACATCCTAGACACTGCGGCTAACTTTGTGAGCGTGAGTGACCGCGAAGTGAAAAAGGTGCCTCTGCTGCGCGGCAAAAGCGTGTTCAACTTGTTCTTTGAAAACAGCACACGCACACGCACCACGTTTGAAATTGCGGCCACCCGTTTGTCGGCTGACGTGATCAACCTCGACATTGCCCGATCTTCTGCTTCAAAGGGTGAATCGCTGCTCGATACCATCGCCAACCTGTCGGCCATGGCGGCCGATATTTTTGTCGTGCGGCACTCAGAGTCAGGTGCGCCTTACCTGATTGCGCAACACGTGGCACCGCATGTGCACGTGGTCAATGCAGGTGATGGACGGCATGCTCACCCCACCCAGGGTTTGCTCGACATGTACACCATTCGCCACTACAAAAAAGAATTCAGCAACCTCACGGTGGCCATTGTGGGCGACGTGTTGCACTCGCGCGTAGCACGCTCTGACATTCATGCCCTCACCACCTTGGGCTGTGCTGAAGTTCGCGTGGTTGGCCCGCAAACCTTGGTGCCCGCCGACATGTCTCAAATGGGCGTGAAGGTGTTTCACAATTTAGAAGAAGGCATCAAAGGCTGCGATGTGATCATCACTTTGCGTTTGCAAAACGAGCGCATGAGCGGTGCTTTGCTGCCTTCTAGCCAAGAGTATTTCAAACGCTTTGGCCTCACTCCCGAAAAACTGCAACTGGCCAAACCCGATGCCATCGTGATGCACCCTGGCCCTATCAACCGCGGCGTGGAAATTGACTCTGCCGTGGTGGACGGACCGCAAAGCATGATCTTGCCGCAGGTGACCTTTGGCATTGCCGTGCGCATGGCCGTGATGAGCATCGTAGCGGGCAACGAAGCCTAAAAAAAGAAGAAAGAGCAAAGACCATGAAAATTTTGATTCAAGGTGGCAGGGTGCTAGACCCTCAAAGCAAAACCGATGCAGTGGCCGATGTGGCCATATCGGCTGGCAAAATTGTGGCCATTGGCAAAGCCCCAGAAGGTTTTCAAGCGCAGAAAACCATCGATGCCAAAGGCTGCATCGTGATGCCTGGCTTGGTTGATTTGTCGGTGCGCTTGAAAGAGCCAGGCCATGAACACGAAGGCATGCTTGATTCAGAATTGGCCGCTGCAGTAGCGGGTGGTGTGACCAGTTTGGTGTGCCCACCTGACACAGATCCCGTGTTGGACGAACCGGGCTTGGTAGAAATGTTGCGCTTCAAAGCCGAAAAACTCAACCGTTCCAAGGTCTTGCCTCTGGGCGCATTGACGCGCGGTTTGAAGGGTGAAATCCTGACCGAAATGGTTCAACTCACGGAAGCGGGCTGCGTGGGTTTCAGCCAAGCTGAAGTGGCGCTTGAAAACACCCAAGTGCTGCAGCGTGCTTTGCAATACGCCAACTCATTTGGCTATACCGTGTGGTTACGGCCTCAAGAGTTGCACCTAGGCAAAGGCGTAGCGGCCAGCGGTCCCTTGGCCACGCGCATGGGTTTGTCGGGCGTGCCCGTGGCCGCAGAAACCATTGCCTTGCACACCATCTTTGAATTGCTCAAAAGCACCCAAGCGCACGTGCACTTGTGCCGCATCAGCAGTGCTGCGGGCGTGGCCTTGGTGCGCCAAGCCAAAGCTGAAGGCTTGCCCATCACTTGCGATGTCAGCATCAACTCCTTGCACTTAACCGATGCCGATGTGGGTTACTTCGACAGCCGTGCGCGCGTGTCGCCGCCGCTGCGTCAGCAACGCGACCGCGATGCGCTGCGTGAAGCCTTGGCCGACGGCACCATCGATGCCTTGGTGTCTGACCACAGCCCAGTCAGCGAAGATGAAAAAGCACTGCCATTTGCAGAAGCAGAACCTGGCGCCACGGGCCTTGAGTTGTTGCTCAGCTTGACACTCAAATGGTCACAAGACAGCAAAGTACCTTTGATGCGGGCCCTTGCCACCATCACCAACGAAGCGGCCCGTGTGCTCAAACAAGACATGGGCCAACTGAAGGTGGGCGCGCAGGCCGATGTGTGCATCTTGAATCCTGAAACGCATTGGCAAGTGACGGCTGAGAACTTGCGCAGCCAAGGCAAGTTCACGCCGTTTTCTGGCTATGACTTGCCGGGCCGCGTTCAATACACCTTGGTTGGCGGACAACTGGCCTATCAAGCTTAGGCATGCGCGCAGCCATCAAATTGCTGCGAGGTGTTTGGCATGTCCTGATGGGTTGGATCACCATTTATTTTCGGTTCCCTCAGTTCACCCCTGCGCAGCGAGAAGCCCGTGTTCAAGAGTGGGCCATGCAACTTTTGCGCATATGGGACATCGATTTAGAAGTGCGCGGCAAGCCTGTGACAACAGGCCCAGCGCTTTTGGTTTGCAATCACATTTCGTGGTTAGACATTTTGGTCATTCATGCCACACGCCATTGCCGCTTTGTATCGAAGTCTGAATTGAAAGGGTGGCCACTGCTGGGTAATTTGGCCACAGGGGCAGGCACTTTGTACATCGAGAGAGCACAAAGAAAGGACGCCATGCGCATGGTCAAAGACATGGCGCAGTCTTTGCGCGATGGTGAAGTTTTGGCTGTATTTCCAGAAGGCACCACAGGCGATGGCATTGGCATGTTGCCTTTTCACTCCAACCTGATTCAGTCGGCCATTGAAGGCGATGCCCCCATCCAGGCCTTGGCTTTGCAGTTTGTCGATACTCGCACTCAAGGCATCAGCATGGCCGCTCGGTTTGTGGGCGATGACACTTTGTTGGCGTCTATTTGGAGCACCCTCAATGCCCGCGGCTTGAAGGCGGTGGTTAATTTTGGAGAGCTTCAAATGGCCCAAGGCAGAAATCGCCGAGCTTGGGCTCATGATTTGCACCATGATGTCATGAGCCTTAAGAACAATTGCCTGTAGGGCAATCATCAGGTGTGATCAGATTGAAAACGGAGACCCACATGATTTCTTCAACTCGGCGCCAAATGCTTTTGACAAGCGCTTCCATAGGGGCAGCATCTTTGGCGCCACTGGCATGGGCCCAAAGCGCGTACCCTAACAAAACCATTCGTTACATCGTGCCTGTGGCCGCGGGCGGCGGTGCCGACATGATTGGCAGGGCAACGTGCGAAAGATTGGCCAAAGTGCTGGGCCAAAGCTTGGTGATTGAAAATATTTCTGGCGGTGGTGGTGCCATTGCTTGCCAGAACGTCGCACGCAGCAACCCAGATGGTTACACCTTGTTGCAGTCTTATGTGGCCACACATGGCACATTGCCTGCCACACGCAAATTGCCTTATGACGCCATCAAAGACTTTACGGCTGTGGGCATGATTGGCACTGCACCCAATGTGCTTTGCGTTAATCCAGGCGTGCCTGCCAACGATGTCAAGACATTCATTGAGTATGTCAAAAGCCGTCCAGGAAAAATTGCCTACGGCTCTGCAGGCGCTGGTTCCTTGACACATTTGGTGGGCGAGTTGTTCAAGCTGCAAACTGGACTTTTTATGATTCACATTCCTTACCGCGGTGTGGCACCTGCCAATGTGGATTTGATTTCGGGTCAAACCCAAGCCTTGTTTCCAAGCTTGGCCGGTGCATTGCCGCACATTCGCAGTGGCCGCATGCGCCCATTGGCTGTCACAGGGCCGCGCCGACACGAGTTGCTTAAGGATGTGCCTACCTTTGAAGAATTGGGCTACAAAGGTTTTGATGGCCAACAGT
>CANFJC010000040.1 GCA_947447245.1 Comamonadaceae bacterium | reverse complement strand
GTGAACAACGCCCGCAACATCAAAGCCGACTACACCACAGAGAAAGCATTGGCAACAGATCCTACAGCCTTGGTTGCTCACCTGAATCTTTGTTTGGCATCTGGCGCATTGACCAGCACCAGTCAAAGCCTGATTGTGAATGCCATCACCAGCATCTCAGCAGCGACTGAGACAGGACTGCTCAACCGCATCTATGCGGCTGTGCTCATGGTGATGAGCAGCACCGACTACCTCATTCAAAGGTAATGCCATGACTCACAACAAACACTCACACCTCGGATTGACACGCAGAAGCTTGCTAAGAAGCAGTGCCGCACTGGCACTTCAGCGCGTCAGCATTCCCATGGCCACCAGTCTGGGATTGATGGCCGATGCTGCAGCCCAATCGGCCAACGATTACAAGGCATTGGTTTGCATATTTTTGTATGGTGCCAACGACCACTACAACACCGTCATTCCCTATGACTTACCGACTCACACCAACTATTTCAACATTCGCAAAGGGACACCTGCGGCAGGCAGTGTCTACGATGGCATTGCCATTGGACGCAACTCACTCGCAGCCACGGCTTTATCCACTGCGCTGAGCGATGGACGGCAGATGGCCTTAAATCCAGAGATGAGCGCACTGAAAACATTGTTCGAAAACAAACGCGCATCGATCTTGATGAATGTGGGGCCTCTCGTCGTTCCCACCAGCCGCATTCAGTACGACAATAAATCTGTTCCCTTGCCGCCCAAACTTTTTTCACACAATGATCAACAAGCCTATTGGCAGTCTTCCTTTCAAGCTGAAGGCGGCGCTACAGGATGGGGAGGCCGTGCTGCAGACTTGCTCTTAAGCAACAACAGCAAATCGACACTTACGTGTATTTCTATCAATGGCAATGCACTCTTTTTATCGGGCCAAAATGCCATCTCGTACCAGATGAGTTCAACGGGTGCCACCACGGTCAATGCCATCAAAGGCAAATCACTTTTTGGATCGGCCAATTGCGCAGCAGCCTTGCAAACCCTGATCACGCAGTCAAGTTCTTTGCCAATGGCAAGCGACTACACCACAGTAACCAAACGCGCCCTCGACACTTACGACGGCATAGTGGCGGCCATTGGCACGACGGCCAGTGCAAGCATGAATGCACTCTTTCCAAGTTCAGCCACCAACACCCTTTCGGCACAGCTCAAAATGGTCGCTCGAATGATCGAGCAGCAAGCTGCCTTCGGTATGAAGCGGCAGGTCTTCATGGTGGGCATGGGTGGCTTTGACTTGCATGATTTTTTACCCGATCAGCATCCCGCCTTGCTTCAAAAATTAAGCAGTGCCATGAAAGAATTTGACGATGCCATGACCAGCCTAGGCAAAGGCCCGCAGGTGACGTCCTTTACAGCGTCTGACTTTGGTCGTACCCTGACCTCGAACGGCGATGGTTCTGACCATGGCTGGGGCAGTCATCACTTTGTGATGGGCGGCGCTGTAGATGGCGGGAAATTTTTAGGCACTGCCCCTGAAATAGGCCTGACACACAACCAACAAGTTGGCAGTGGTCGCTTGTTACCAAGCACCTCCGTTGATCAACTAGGGGCTGAGTTGGCCGCCTGGTTTGGCGTCAGTGCGACCGATGTCAAAACGGTGCTCCCGAATGCCAGAAATTTTGACTTGTACAAATTAGGACTCTTTAAAGGATAAACCCATGAACATTTCAAAATTTGGATTCATTGCGATGGGTTTTGCAACAGCCCTCAGTTGTCAAGCTGAAGTTGTTAAGTTTGATATTCAAGAAAGGGCCATTGCATTTGAAGGCAGAGTTTTTCCCAATGTAGGCACCTACACATTGATCAAAGCCAAAGCGATTGTTGCCTTAGATCCGAACGACAAGCGCAACAGCGTCATTGCAGATTTAAGTTTTGCGCCCAAAAATGCAAAGGGACACGTTGAAGCGGCCGCTGATGTGGTCATCCTGCAACCAACCAACAGACAAGCCGCCAATCAAACCCTTCTCGTTGATGTACCCAATCGGGGGAGAAAACTGGCACCACAACTTTTCGATGATTCTCCACAACCTGGCGCCAACAATGCTTCAAAAGCCCAAGATGCTGGCATTGGCTACTTGCACAGGCAAGGCTACACAATGGCATGGATAGGATGGCAAGGTGATATACCCTCCGAGCCCCTACAAATGGCCATGCAAGCGCCCTCAGCCATTGGTCTCACAGGACAAGCAAGAGACGAATTTCAATTTGATCATCTGACCAATCCAATCCTTGTGAAATTGAGTGCAATCATTGAAGACCCCACCAGCGTGAAAGCCACTGTTCGGGCGCACTGGACGAATCAACGCGCGAGCCCATCAGATTTGACAATCAAAGTTACAGGGCCACAATCAATTGAAATCTCCAGGCCTCAAGGTTTCGATGCTGGAGCTCTTTATGAGATCACATACAAGGCCAAAGAGCCCGTGCTGTATGGAATGGGCTTTGCGGTCACTCGCGACATGACTGCGTTTTTAAAGTCCAATAGCAATGCCTTGAATCCATTGGTTCAAAACGGCAGTTCAAACATTCAACGGGCCATCGGATTTGGTGTTTCTCAATCCGGTCGATTCTTGCGTGACTTTTTGTGGCTGGGGTTCAATGAAGATTTGAATGGCAAACAAGTATTTGAGGGTCTCATGCCTCACGTTGCTGGTGCGCGGCGAATGGCTACCAATTACAGGTTTGGACAACCTAGCCGTAATTCAAGACACCCGCAAGATCCTGCTTGGCAAATTGATCTTTTTCCCTTTACTTATGAAGTGATGACCGATCCTTTTACGGGCCAAAAAGACGGCTTGTTGGTAAGGTGCCGACAAACACAGACTTGTCCCAAGGTCATGCAAACTGACAGTGAGCATGAATGGTGGGCATCGCGTGCATCGTTATTGGTCACAGACCCGTCTGGCAATCACATCGATCTACCTTCTAATGTTCGGGCTTACATGATTGCTGGAACCCCGCACTTTGCCGAGCCCGGATCGGTCATGAGCCAGGCCAAAACCATGGCGCTTCCAGTCAATCCGATGCATGCAGGTCAACCCATGCGCGCACTTCTCAGCGCCTTAAATGAATGGATCTCCCTTGGCACTGAGCCTCCAACAAGCAGAGTTCCAATGCGTTCCCACGGAACGCTTGTGCCTGCTAATCTGGCGGTTGCTAAAAATTTACCAAGCTTGCCATATCAAGAGCTTTACACGAGCGCCTATGTTTCTGATCACAACCAGTTACCACCTAAGGTGTTGGGCCGGTATGAAGTGCTTGTTCCTCTTGCAGATGCGGATGGCATGGCTGTAGCAGGCATTCGCTCTTTGCCCTTAGCAGTCCCTAAAGCCTCTTACACAGCTTGGAATCCTCGCGCCCTTGGATTTGGTCCTGGTAACTTGTTTCCACTGCAAGGCGGCATGTCGCCCTTTGCAGTGACCAAGTCAGAAAAGCTTGCTACGCAAGATCCAAGACTCTCAGTTGAAGAACGCTACGCCAATCAAGATGCTTATGTTGAGGCTGTCAAGCAGGCATCTCAAAGGTTTGTCAAAGAAAGACTTTTATTGCCTGAAGATGCTGCGCGCAACTTAGAGCGCGCCAAGGCAGATAAACTGTCGCAAATTAAATAACAATCAAGGCGATCATGAGTTTCAAACAATTGGCCATTTCAACGACCTTGCTTTTAGCACTTAGCACTTCCTTCGCCCAAACCCCTAAAGGCGAAATTAAAGCCGGCCCTCTGGCGCACACAGCAGAATCGAGTGCGGGACTTGTCAATGAGGCTCAAGTTGCCTTTCCAGCTTCATTGGTGCAAGGTTCTATTTATGTGGGCCCCTTGAAAGATGCGCCCAAATTAAGTTCAGCCAAAGTTCCCGTTGTGATTTTCATGCACGGCTCTTCAGGCTTGGGCTTGAAAGCCATTGGAGAGTGGCAGCAATGGCTTGCCAGCTTGGGCATCGCCAGCATTGCACCCAACTCATTTGCACTCAAAGATCGGATGACCTACTCGTCTCCGATTGACAAAGAAACCTATGAGAAGTTGCACGCTTTCAGAGCCACTGAAATTGACATCACGCTTAAAGCTCTCCAACAAATGTCATGGGCAGACAAAAGCAAACTTGTGTTGTCGGGAACCAGTGAGGGCTCTGTGCCAGTCGCTCGCTACACGGGCAAAGAATTTGCCGGTCGCATCATGTTCGCTTGGTCATGCGAAGACAATTACTTTGTCACAGCGCACAAGACCGCCATTCCAGATGATCAACCCACACTGAACATCATCAGCTCAACTGACCCTTATTTCTCACCCAGCAACACTTGGTTGGGCAATTCACATGCCATTGGGCATTGCGGTGCTATTCTCAAAAACAACAAAAAAGCCAGTGTCGTTTTGATTCCCGGCGGCCCTCATACAGTACTGACTTTTTCTCAAGCAAAGGGGCCGGTGCAAAGCTTCTTAACTGACCTGTTCAAGCTCTAAGTAGCAAGCATCCTGAATCAGGTATTGCTGCAACACAGCAATATCCTGATGTTCAAAGCCTGAAGAATCACTGGCATGGGCCGCCGCAGTTCCAGCAGCCTGCCCCATGACAAAACATCCGCCACTCACGCGCGCAGCAGACTGGCCTTCATGCGTCATGGAAGCGCATCTGCCAGCCACCAACAGATTAGAGACCGTTTGAGGCACCAACATTCGCCAAGGTAAATCGTTGTAAAGCCTTTGATAAGCGCCTTGAGCTTGCAGCGGAAATTGCCATTCGATCTTGCCTTGCGCATGCATTTCCATGGGCCATGCACTGCAGCCAATGCTGTCTTTGAAAGAAGCGCAATTGAGAATGTCATCACCGGTTAAAGCATAGACACCTTGAATTCTGCGGCTTTCGCGAATGCCTACTTGAGGGGCAATTTCGGTGATATTGGCCTGAGCAAACCCTGGTACCTCGTTTTTCAAGAAACGGAAAAACTCACCAATTTGATGGCGTCCCTCTAACTCGCCCTGACTTAACTGGCGTGCATTTGTGGCGTCCATGGCACATCCATTGGCCTGAGCAATCTGGGTCACGTTGGCACGCCACTCAGATGGGTTTTTTTGCGGGCGCAAGATAGCACCCTCGCGCGGAAATTGGTAGGCTCCAGGTTTTTCAGCCTGCACTTTTTTCATCAAGACATTGATGGCCTGAAAATCACCGACGGCAGCCATGGCAGCTTCGGGGTTGACATGCGCCAATCGAAACATGGTCGTGGGATAAAGACCACTGCCTTGGCCATCGCCAGTTTCATACGGCACACCTGAGAAAGCCGCGACATCAGCATCACCCGAACAATCAATGAAGCTTTTCGCCAACACAGCTTGACGACCCGATTTGGTTTCAACAAAGAGCGCCTTGATTCTGCTGTCTTCCATGCTGACTTGCGCTGCCCAAGCATGAAATAAAACTTCAACACCGGCATCCACCATCATCTGATCGGCCACACATTTGTAGGCCGACATGTCGTACGAGCGAACACGAATGCGGCCTTGCATGCCATCTTGGGGATCGTTCAAACCATCCATGGCCAGCAAGCGGTCGAAGATTTCATCGACCACGCCGTGGACGACTTGTTTCATCTCGCCTTGCCGCACCCCATACAGCCCAGCAAAATTGGTGACGCCGCCTGCCGTGCCCATGCCGCCTAAAAAGCCGTATCGCTCAACCAACAAAACCTTGGCGCCATGCCTGGCAGCACTCCAACTGGCCGCTATACCAGCAGGGCCACCGCCAACCACCACCACATCGAACTCACCAAAAATTGGCAGCTGACGGGCTGGCTCTGACCAATGACTACTCAATGGTGATTCCGGTGCGTTTGATAACGGGCGTCATGACACGCAGTTCTTGAAGCATGAAACTTTTTAATTCAGACTCTGTGCCTCCGATGGGCTCCATGTACTGACCATAGAGTTTTTCTTTGACATCTGGCATGGCCAAAACGGCATTGATTTCTTGATTCATGCGCTGAACAATGTCAGAGGACGTCGTACCAGGCGCCATGATGGCCATCCAAGCGACATTTTCGATGCCGGTAAAGCCCGCTTCTTTCATGGTGGGTACATCGGGTAAGAATTGGCTGCGCTTGGCGGTAGACACAGCCAAAGCGCGCATCTTTCCGGCCTTGACTTGCGGCAATACAGCCACCGCGGGCACGCAAGCAAATTGCACGTCACCCTGCAAAATAGCCATGATGGCCAGCGGTGAGGACACATAAGGAATGTGAACCGCAAAGGTGTCCGTCTTTACTTTGAGAAGCTCTACGCCCAACTGCGACAAGCTGCCAATGCCGGTTGAAGAGAAATTAAATTGACCTGGCTTGCTGCGCATTGCTGTGATCAATTCAGACAAAGAATTGATGCCTGAATCAGAGCGCACAGCACACACATTGGACTGACCACCGGCCAAAACCACCGGCCTCAGTTCAGTGAACGGGTCATAGCTTAGCTTTTTATAAAGTACGGTGTTGTAAACCAAGGGGCCGTTGGTACTGATCAAAAACGTGTAGCCATCACCCGCTGATTTAGCGACAAAGCCGGAGCCCGTGTTACCACCTGCACCAATGCGATTTTCAATGACCACGGGTTGCCCAAGTCGGATCGATAATTTTTCAGAAACAATTCTGGCAATCACATCGGGTGATGAACCTGGGCCATAAGGCACGACCAACTTAATGGGTCGATTGGGCCAAGCAGTTTGTGCGAAGGATGAAACAGATGTCGTTAAAAAAGTCAGTGCAGTTGCACCAAGCAACAAAGCCAGCAATGCACGACGATGCCACGAATGGGTTTGTGTTCGAGCCTGTATCAAAGTATTTGAGCGGGTTGTAGACATTGACTTCATGATTTCACTTCTTCAGTTTGAGCAAACAATTCTTGTTCAGCGGCTATAAAACCTGCCACCATACTCCTGTAAGCTGACTCCACAATGTTTTCAAAATCAGGGAAGTTTGCAGCGTGCTCAGAAGCCAAGTTTCTCACTTTTTGAAACACCTGCGCTTGCCTTGCCGGGGCAGCCACTTGAAAAGCGTCTTTTTTAAAGCGTGTGGCATCCCGAACGCAAAGCGCTCTCTCAGCCATCAAGGCCACAATTTGGCTGTCCAAAGCGTCAATTTGATCTCGCAAAACCTGTAAGTTAGGCGCCCTGTTTTGGTAATTCAAATCTTTGAAACGCCGAACTGCAGGCGCGAGGGGCGTAGGTTCTTGCGGTGTTGACACGTTCAATCCTTGTAAACCATGGTGACTGGGGCCTCATTGTTTTTCACATACCCACGGTACATGCCTTCTGTGTTAAAGCCAAACTTGATATTCCCTTTGGCATCTAATGCAATGAGACCGCCTCGCCCTTTTTTATCTGTCAATTCGGTTTGAATGGTTTGGTCAACCGCATCCGACACATTGGCCTTGGCATATTTCATTCTGGCAGCCACGTCATAGGCCACCAAACCGCGCATGAAAAACTCGCCTGTACCCGTACAAGAAACGGCCACGGTTCGGTTATCGGCATACGTGCCAGCGCCAATGATGGGCGTGTCACCGACCCGTCCGTAAAGCTTGTTGGTCAAACCACCGGTGGAGGTACCTGCCGCCAAATTGCCATGTTGGTCTAAAGCCACTGCACCCACTGTGCCGTATTTGTAATCAACTTCCCAAGGCTGAATTGCGCCTTCTTTTTCAGTTGACATGGAAGTTTTGGATTTGCTGTCGTGATCCATTTCAATTTGCTGTCTTTTTTTAGCGCTTTGCAACTGGTCCCAACGTTGTTGCGTGAAGAAATAATCGGGACCCACAATGTCTAATTTTTGAGCTTTTGCAAATTCGTCTGCACCCGTGCTGGTCATCAACACATGTTTTGACTTTGTCATGACACTACGGGCGGCCTCAATCGGATTCTTAACCGTCACCACGCCTGCCACAGCACCGGCCATGCCAGTTTGACCGTCCATGATGGAGGCGTCGAGTTCGTTTTTACCTTCACTGGTAAAGACGGCCCCTTTGCCAGCATTGAACAAGGGGTCATCTTCAAAAACGCGAATGGTGGCCACCACAGCCTCCACACTGGTGCCGCCTGCTGCCAAGATTTTTTGGCCTGCCTTTAAAGCGCGGTCGAGAGATGCACGGTATTGGGACTCAATTTCTGGGGTGATGGATGAGCGGGTAATGGTGCCCGACCCGCCGTGCACCACCAGCGTGAAGTTTTTAGAAGTTTCGGCGGCATGTGCAGTTGGCATGATGAAGATCCAAAAACCAAACCCAAAAAGGATAGATTGCAGTTTAAAAAAATTAGCGCAGCAATTTGAAAATGTCATGCTTGCTTACTCAGCAGTGATATTGGCTTGGCGAATTAAATTGCCATACTTTGCAAACTGCGTTTTAAGATCAGCAGCCAATTGATCGGGCGTCGTACCTCGTGGACTGAGGCCCAATCCGAAAAGTTGTTCTTTGATGCTGGAGTCTGCCAGTGCCTTTGAAATTTCAGCATGCAGTTTTTCAACAATGGGTTTGGGTGTGCCCGCGGGTGCCATCATGGCAAACCAGGAATTGAATTCAAAGCCACTTAAGCCCGACTCAGACACGGTGGGCACATCCGGAAACTGTGGCAAGCGTTTGGGGGTTGTCACAGCAATGAGTCTGAGCTTGCCTGCTTTGATCAAAGAGCTGACGGTGGCAATGCCCTGAAAAGCAAGCTGCACTTCGTGTCCTGCCACGCCCACCGCCGCTTGTGTAGCACCTTTGTAAGGCACATGCGTCAGTTGCACACCGGCTTGTGAGGCAAACAGCGCCATGGCAATATGTTGCGGGCTTCCATTGCCACCCGAACCATAGTTCAATTGACCTGGCGATTTTTTGGCAGCCGCAATCAAGTCGGCAGCCGTCTTAATGGGGGAGTCAGAGGGCACCACAACGCCCCACTCCACCGTTGCCACCAATGAGATAGGCTCAAAATCTTTCAAAATATCCCAAGGCATTTTGGCTTGCATATTGGGCAGCATGGTCATGATGCTGTCGTTGAAACCGCCCAAGGTGTAACCATCAGGTGCCGATTTGGCGACACGGTCTGCGCCAATCAACCCTGCAGCGCCGGCTTGGTTTTCAATGGCAATGGCGGCGCCCATGTTGGCCGCTACTTTTTGCATCACAATGCGCGCGGCATTGTCTACTGCGCTGCCTGCCGCCAAGGGCACAATCAATTTGATGGGTTTTTGCGGGTAGCTTTGAGCCCACACTTGCGTTGAACTGAACAGACCAATGGCCAGGCTCAAAACACCTGCTGCTCGCATCAAGCGACCTAACTTGATGGCTAAATGACGTTTGTTCATTTGATTGTCTCCTCAACGATTAGGTTTGTATTTGCACGGTCAAAGGCTTGATATTCAGTTGAGCAGCCAAGTCGTTCAATTGTTTCATCAAACTCGGCGCCAACAAAATGCCTTGAGCTTCATTGCTCAGTCGCTTTTCATGGCTTTGCTCACCGGGCAACCAAATTCGATCAACGCCAGGCATGCGCTCTGAGCTTCTTAATTCACGCACCAAGGTGTCTATGTTTTGCTTGAACTCAGTGATATCGCCAAATGCTGAAGGGTCCATGATGGCAATCGCTTGGCCTGTGTTGGTGGTGGTACTGAAGTCTTTGTTGAAATCAATCACCTGACTGCCCATGGCGGCACCGTTCAATGTACCGGCCAAGATGCCAACAATGAGTGACAGGCCATAACCTTTGTAGCCCCCAATGGGCAACAAGAAACCTTCCTCGCTTTTGGTGGGGTCCAAAAGAGGCTTGCCTTGACGGTCAATCATCCAGCCCTCAGGCATCATTTCACCGCGTTGCGCTTTGGCTTTCACTTTGCCATAGGCCGCCACCGTGGTGGCCATGTCCAACACCACCGGTGCTTCATTCAATGTGGGAATGGCCGCCGCAATAGGGTTGGTTGACAACAACATGTCCAAACCACCCCAGGGCGGCAAATGATTGGCATTGCCAACAGCAAAGTACAAGCCAATCATGTCGTGTTGCAAAGCCATGCGCGCATACAAAGAAGCTGGCCCGGCATGGTTGCTCAATCGGCTGCCCACCCATGCAATGCCTGCAGTGCGCGCTTTGTGAATGGCCAACTCTGTGGCCTTTTTCATGACCAAATGGCCCATGCCGTTATCGCCATCAACCAAAGCCATGGCCGTTCTTTCCTGAATCACTTTGATATCAGGATTTAAGTTAATGCCGCCTGCCAAGATTCGTTTCGCGTAAGGTGCCAAACGAATCACGCCATGCCCGTCCGAGCCTTGCATGTCAGCGTCTACCATCAAGGCAGCCACTGTGGCTGCGTCTTCAAGGGGCAAGCCCAAGGCCCTCATGACACTGGCCGTGAATTCTTCCAATTGCAAGCGCTTTGCTCTGACTTCAGTCATTTTTCATCCGTTTTTGAAGGGCCAAAACCGCGCATTCAGGGCTGGTCAAAATGGGGGTACTTGTTTTGGTTTGAGCTAGCGTCTGAGCCGCTGCCATCGAAAATTGTGCCAGCATGATCACATCGCAGGCCGGCAGGGTTTGAACACCTTCTGCAATCAGCCTGTGGTGTTCATCGGCTTGGCCTTGCGCCAGGGCATCCATGGCATGCGGTACAAAAAGCGAATGCAATTTAACTGGTCGCTCTAAGCCTGCCGTGAGCGCATTGAATTCTTCGCTCATGGACACAATGGAGGCTGCAAATGTCGCCACCAGCCCAATGTTTAAAACTTCTGCATCGTTTTGATGGGCTTTCAAAGCCGCTCGCAAAGCATCCTCAAACATCGCTTCGTTGGGTTTTAAAGTGGGCATGGCCACAGCCGCAGCAGCCGCTTCAATGGCTTCGCCAAATGCAGAGCATGTGAACAAAATGCCTTGGCAACCTGCTCGCTTGGCATATTGAGCCAAGTCAATGAATCTCTCTACCATGTCGGCCGTGAGGTGCCCCGCTGCTGCATGGTCTTTGGACAAACTGTCGTCCAAAATATTTTGCAATGAAGCTTCAGGCCAAAGCTTTTTAAACGATGAATTGACCGGCTCTATCGCAAGGGGGGTGGCATGAATGAGGGCAATTCGTGGTGCACTCATTATTCAATCCGCAAACCTGTTTTCTCAATCACAGGCTTCCATCGCATCATTTCTTCTTTGATGTATTCCGTGGCAGATTCTGGTGTTGAATCTGTAGGTTCCATGGCCAATTGTTTGAGCTGATCGACCAACACAGGATCTTTCAAAACTTTGGCTGTGGCTGCTGCCAAAATGTCAATCACCGCCTTGGGTGTGCCAGCAGGTGCAGCCACACCGTTCCAAAGCACCGCTTCAAATCCTTTGATGCCCAAAGCCTCGTTCACAGTGGGAATATCAGGTGCCAAGCTAGAACGTTTGTTGGAAGCGATGGCCAAAATTTTGGCCTGGCCGCCTTGATGCAAAGGCAAGGCAGAACCCAGTGCATCCACCATGGTTTCAGTTTGGTTGCCCAACAAAGCTGGCTTGGCTTGGCCACTCCCTTTATAAGGAATGTGCTCAATTTTGGCACCCGACTCCAACAAGAACCGCTCCATGGACAAATGCAAATAAGTGCCCTGACCGGGCGATCCGTATCTGAACTTGGTCGGTGCCGCTTTGGCTTGGTCAATCAAGGCTCTCAGTGTTTGAGGCGCTTCCTTATTGGCCATGATGACCACAGCCGATCCACCCACCACGGCCACGGTGATAAAGTCTTTCAAATAATCGTATTGAGGCTTTAGGGCCATCAAGTTGTAAAGCGCTAAATTGGAGGCCGTTCCAAACAACAATGTATGGCCATCGGGCTGACTGCGTTTGACTTCAAGTGAGCCAATGGCACCACTGGCACCCGCTTTGTTGTCCACAATGACACTTTGATTCAACACCTTCGACAGGCCAATGGCATATTGACGCGCAAAAATATCGGTAGGCCCACCTGCAGGAAAAGGCACAATCAAGCGAATGGTTTTGCTAGGGAAGTTGGTTTGCGCTGGCGCCGCTGTTGGCAACAATGTGGCAGCTGTGATGGTCGCCATCCATGCAACGAGTGCGCGGCGTTTGAGCTTAGAAAACTGAGTCACGGTGTCCCCTTGAAGTACTGCTGAAATGTGTTCCCCTGATGCTAATCAGGGGCTGCACCAAACATCATAAACCCGAAGGAGAAACGACTAAAGACCCGCGTTGCGCCAATCGGGCTGATGTGAAGCGGGCTCACAGCCAAGGCCGGCTGTTTGGATGGCATGAATGGCACAGTATTCATCTCGATCAGACGCATCGCCACTGACCCCCACTGCACCTATCACCGCCTTGTGCTCGTTCAGTATGAGAACCCCACCAGGCACAGGAATAAATCTGCCATCGGAAGCCGAGGCCAAAGCGCTTTGAAAAGCGGGTCGGTTGGCCAACCTGTCGCGTATAAGGCGCGTGGACATGCCCATGCCTAAAGCAGCCCAGGCCTTTCCGAATGCAATGTCATAACGCATGACGCCACAGCCGTCTTCGCGCTTGAAAGCGACCAATTGACCTCCCGCGTCCAGCACCGCCACCGCCAAAGGCAGCAAGCCCTCTTTTTGTCGGACAGCCAAGCATTCGTCCAAAATGGCCGCTGCTTGCGTCAGGCTCAAACTGGTTTGTAAAAGGTGGAGTTGTTCGCTCATGATGCGTTGATTCTAGGCCAACTGACAGGGGTCTGAGTTAGCTCAATAAACCCCTGATTTGGTCTGACCAATTAGGGTAATCTTGGATAAGAAATACCCTCCAAGGGTGTGATACTGCAACTCGGTTTGAGTAGTTTGCCTGTGGTCATTTGAATCACTGAGGCGTTTTTGCGAGGAATTTGTCAATGGCCAGTGTGTCGATCCGTACCGTCAAAAAGAATTTTGGCGAAGTCCCCATCCTGCACGGGGTCGATATTGAAATCAAAGACGGCTCATTCACCGTTTTGGTAGGCCCTTCGGGTTGCGGCAAATCCACATTGCTTCGCATGATTGCCGGCTTAGAAGAAATCAGCGGCGGTGAAATTCACATTGGCAATCGCCAAGTCAATGACCTGCCCCCCAAAGAACGCGACATTGCCATGGTTTTCCAAAACTATGCGCTCTACCCCCACATGACCGTTGGCGAAAACATGGCCTTTTCGCTCACCCTTGCCAAACGCCCACAAGAAGAAATTGACAAAAAAGTAGCCCGTGCGGCCGACATCTTGGCCCTAGGTTCATTGCTTGAGCGATACCCGCGCCAATTGTCTGGCGGCCAACGCCAGCGCGTGGCCATGGGCCGTGCCATTGTGCGCGACCCCCAAGTGTTTTTGTTTGACGAGCCTTTGTCCAACCTCGATGCCAAACTTCGCGTGGCCATGCGAAGCGAAATCAAAGAATTGCACCAGCGCTTACAAACCACCTCCATTTATGTGACGCACGATCAAATTGAAGCCATGACCATGGGCGATCAAATTGTGGTCATGCGCGATGGTCGAATTGAGCAAACAGGGTCTCCTTTGGAGCTTTACGACTTCCCGTCCAATCAGTTTGTCGCTGGCTTCATTGGCTCTCCCGCCATGAACTTTTTGCCAGGAAAGTTGTTGGTCAATGCAGGTCAATGCCAAGTTGAATTGAACGATGGCTTAAGACTTGATCTTCCCAACCCTGTTAAAGGTCAAAACGGTCAGCCTGTGGTTTTTGGCACTCGCCCAGAACACCTCACCTTGGTCAACGGGGGCGGCATTTCCGCTCATGTGGCCGTCATGGAACCCACGGGCATGGACACCTTTGTCGCTTGCCGTCATGAAGGCGTAGAGTTTTCTGCCGTGTTCCGCGAGCGTCATGAGTTTAATTTGGGTAGCACCATTCATTTGCAACCCGATATGGCACGTTCACACGTCTTTGATGCTGGCACTGGCATGCGCTTGGTCGCCTAATTACTGAACCCATTCAATACATTTTTTCTCTCGTCGTTCAACCACTCAAAAGGAGACATTTCATGGCAAAACTCAATCGACGGAATTTTCTTGAAAGCTCAGCCGGCGTAGCGGCAGCTTCCACTACACTGGGCATGGGTGCCATGGCTGTAAGCCCTGCTGCACAAGCCCAAAATCTAAGCTTCAAGCCTGAAAAAGGTGCCAAGCTTCGCGTCTTGCGCTGGAGTCGATTTGTACAAGGCGACATTGATTCCTACATGGCCAATGTCAAGAAATTCACTGAACTGACGGGCGTCGAAGTCCGTGTTGACAATGAGGGCTGGGAAGACGTACGTCCCAAAGCCGCCGTGGCTGCCAACACCGGCGCCGGTCCTGACATCATTTTGTCAACCAACGACGATGCCAACCTTTATCCAGAAAAACTGCTGGACGTGACAGACCTGTGCGAGTACTTAGGCAAAAAATACGGCGGCTTTTTCCCTTCCTGCCATGCCTATTTAAAACCCGATGGCAAAAAATGGATTGGTGTTCCCCTCGGTGCTGCGGGTGCCATGTTGGTTTACCGCCAAAGCCAAGTCAAAGCTGCAGGCTTTGACACCTTCCCTAAAGACACTGACAACTTCATGAAGTTGTTGAAAGCCCTCAAAGAAAAAGGCACACC
>CANFJC010000039.1 GCA_947447245.1 Comamonadaceae bacterium | reverse complement strand
TAGGCGTAGGGCACGGCGCCTTTTTGACGCATCCACAGCAAAGCAGCGCTGGTGTCCAAGCCACCCGAAAAGGCAATACCGACTTTTTGGCCAGCAGGGATGTGTTGAAGAATGGTTGCCATGGAAGTTCTTTCAAATGCGGGGTAGATCAACCGAAATGGCAGATGTAGTGGTATGCCTCGGTGACGCGGATTTCAAAACTCGATTGGCCAGGCACGCTGAACTTCTCGCCCGCCTTGGAGCTTTGCCAATCGGCGCTGCCATTGAGTTTGTATTCGCAGGCGCCTCCCACGCATTCCATGATTTCTGGTGCGCCGGTATTGAAGGTGAGGGAAGAGGGCAGAACCACGCCGACTGATTTTTTTGTGCCATCGGCCAAAGTGATGTTGTGGCTGACGCATTTGCCGTCAAAGTAGACGTTGGCTTGGGTGGTGACGGAAACGTGGTCGATTTTTTCGGTGGTCATGGGTCTGGTGTCCTAGCCGCTTCACGGCAGCTTAAAGTTTGGAACTCAACCCAATATTTTAGGCGATAGCGGGGCTTGCCAAAGCCCCTCACCAAGTCTGGGTGGCTTTAAAGGACGGGTGTAATCTGCAATTTGATGGTGGGTCCGGGGTCTTTGGGCAACTGAACGTTGTATTGTTTGCCGGCAAATTCATAGACAACGTTGTAACCCGTGAGTCGGTTTTCATAGACTTGCTGTGTGGTGCAAGTTTGCTGGGTTTGGGTTTGGCTGGATTGCGGGCCTTCCACCTTGTCGCCAGCGATGGCGCCGCCAATGACGCCCAGCATGGTGGCGATGGCGCGACCTTCGCCTTTGCCCATGGCATTGCCAATGGCGCCGCCAGCAATGGCCCCCATGGCGGCCCCTGCACCTGAGGTTTGGCCTGGCACATTGATTTGCGTTTGGGTGCAAACCTGGCGCGGGACTGAAACTTGTTGGTAAACCGCGGTACGGCTAATGACGTTGCCAACTTCTTGCGCTTGTACGGGCAGGCACACTGCAAGTCCTAGCAGCACGCCACTGGCAAAAGTGGCAGGGAGTGATTGAGTAAAGATGGTGTTTGTCATGATTTTCAATTCTGAAAGAAATAATTCGAATATTGACTTAACGCGCCAGCCACAGTTCTGGTTGAAAGCCGATGGTAATTTCGAAAACTTTGTTGTGATGCCATTCAATGACGGGGCGCTTGACCAGGCTGGGGTTGGCCAAAAGAAAGGGCCTCGCTGTGTCAGCGCTTTTGACGCTGGCTTGTTCTTCTGGGGTGAGTTTTCGCCAACTGGTGCCTTTTCGATTCAATACTTTTTCCCATCCCGCCACCTTGAGCCACTGGTCAAGCGCCTGTTCAGGAAGACCTTGTTTCTTAAAGTCGTGGAAGACAAAGTCATAACCCTGCTCGCTTAGCCAGGTTCTTGCTTTTTTGACCGTGTCGCAGTTGGGGATGCCGTAAATGGCAATGGCGTCGTATTTCATTTTCTGGAATAAAGGATGCTGGACTCAGCGACAATCTTACCCTTATGAAAACTTTGTCTGAATGGCTCGCATATTGCGAGAAGTTGCACCCCTTTGCCATCGAAATGGGCTTGGACCGTGTTCGGCAGGTAGCTGATCGCATGCAATTGGCCCTGAAAGTGCCTGTGATCACTGTGGCGGGCACCAATGGCAAAGGCTCCACCTGCGCCATGTTGGAGGCCATCTACCTTCAGGCGGGGTACAAAACAGGGGTGTATACATCGCCTCATTTGGTTCAATTTGAAGAGCGTTGCCGTTTGCTGGGCGAGTCGCCGAAGGCGGCAGAGTTTGCCAGTGCATTTGAGCAAGTTGAACAAGCACGGGGTGAAACTCCTCTGACCTATTTTGAATTTAGCACCTTGGCCATCTTGAAAATGATGGCGCAGGCCGAGCTTGATGTGGTCATTTTGGAGGTGGGCCTCGGTGGACGGCTAGATTCTGTCAACTTGGTCGATGCCGATTGCGCCATCATTACCAGCATTGATTTGGACCACACGGCGCTCTTAGGGAACGACCGTGAAACCATTGGCCTGGAAAAGGCCGGCATCATGCGAGCTGGCAAATCGGTGGTTTTGAGCGACCCAGTGCCGCCCGTCACCATCATTGCGCATGCCAAAGAACTTGGCGCTGACCTCTGGTTGATGGGGCAAGACTTTAATTTCTCTGGTGATCAGTTGCAATGGTCTTGGGCTGGCAGAGGTCGCCGTTACAGCGGCTTGGCCTACCCCGCTCTAAGGGGTGCCAACCAACTGCTGAATGCCTCAGGTGTTTTGGCCGCTTTGGAAGTCATGAGGCCACAATTGCCAGTGACGGCGCAGGCCATTCGCAATGGCTTGGCCATGGTGGAGCTCACTGGCCGCTTTCAAATCGTGCCAGGCGAGCCGGTTTTGGTGCTGGATGTGGCACACAACCCCCATTCTGTGGCGGCTTTGGCCGCCAATTTGGATGCGATGGGTTTTTATCCTTGCACCCATGCCGTGTTTGGCGCAATGGCAGACAAGGATCTTCCAAGCATGCTTCAAAAAGTCCTGCCCATGGTGGATGCCTGGTATTTCACAGATTTACCCTTGTCCAGGGCAACTTCGGCAGCCCAACTGGAGGGCCAATGGCGTCAGATGAACACGCGCCAAGATGTGAAAGCCAGCCAGTACGCGTCCCCTCAAAAAGCCCTCGATGCGGCCATCGCAGCAGCAGGCCCCACTGATAGAATCTTGGTCTTTGGTTCGTTTTATACGGTGGGCGGCGTTTTGCAGAATGGCATCCCCAAACTGCATGCCAAACACCTGAGTAATTGAGACTCCACCGCATGGCTTTTTTCAAGCTTCGACTTCCTGGCAAATTTTCCTCGACCCCCACCGGCGCCGATGCGCTGTCCAACGCGCCCGCAGAGAGTGTCGAGGTCATTCGAAAGCGTGCACGTCATCGACTCATGGGGTCCGTGGTTTTGGTCTTAGGTGCAGTGCTTGGATTGCCCCTGCTATTTGACAGCCAGCCGCGGCCGGTGGCGATCGATACGCCCATCGTCATTCCAGATCGAAATCAAGTCGGCGCTTTAAGTTCAACCGTCAGCAATGCCAAAACGGGTGCGAGCAAAGAAGGCTTGGTCCTAGATCCTGCCCTAGCCGCACAATCGGGCGCCGTTAAAAGTGCCCTAACCAATTCTGCAGGGCTTGATCCCCATGAGGAGGTGGTCACGAAAGACAGCAAGACGGAGGTCAAGTCAGAGCCCAAAGTGGAGACCAAGCCTGAGTTGAAAGCAGAGGCGAAACCAGAGATTAAGGCCGAAACCAAGCCTGAGCCAAAGGCTGAACCTAAACCTGAAACCAAGCCTGAAACTAAACCAGAGCCAAAAACCGAAGCCAAAAAGGACGTGAAAGCAGAAGCCAAAACTGACGCCAAAGATGGCGCCAAAGCCAAGGCCTTGCTGGATGGCAAAGATACGCCCAAGGCCGGTGAAGCTGTTCGCTCTGTTGTCCAGGTTGGCGCTTATGCCGATCTGGCCAAAGCCAAGGAGGCACGTGCCAAGCTTGAAAGTGCTGGCTTTAAAACTTACACCCAAGAAGTCGACACCAAAGACGGCAAACGCATTCGTGTTCGAGTGGGCCCTTTTGCGAGCAAAGAAGAAGCAGACAAAACAGCGGAAAAGATTCGCAAATTGAATTTGCAGACTTCGGTCTTAAAGCTCTAAGGCGAGCGAATTCATGGCCTCTACCGATTGGATCCTTGTCGCAGTGCTTGCGGCGTCCATGTTGCTCGGTGCATGGCGCGGCTTGGTCTACGAAGTGCTTTCTGTGATGGGTTGGATTGCTGCGTTTTTACTTGCGCAATGGTTTGCACCTGATGTGGCCGAAAAATTACCGATGCAAAGCTCAGGCGAAACCCTGCGCTATGCAGCGGCATTCGTATTGGTCTTCATTGCCAGTGTTTTTGTAGCCGGATTGATTTCTACGCTCATGAAAAAAATCATTTCTGTGGTGGGACTTCGGCCGGTTGATCGAATTCTGGGTGCCATCTTTGGCATGTTTCGGGGCTTGATTTTGTTATTGGCCTTAAGCGTTGTGGTGCACATGACCGCTTTGCAAGAAAGTGATTGGTGGCTAGAGTCCCAAGGCGGGCCCATGCTGATGACTTTGCTCAAGGGCTTGCGCCCCATGTTGCCTGAAAAATTTGGGGCTTATTTGCCCGACTGAATGGATTGACCTATGTGTGGAATTGTTGGCGTTGCAAGCAACGCACCTGTGAATCAGTTGATCTATGACGCCTTGTTGCTCTTGCAACACCGCGGCCAAGATGCTGCAGGTATCGTCACGCAAATTGACCGAAAATTTCACATGCACAAAGCCAAGGGCATGGTGAAGGATGTTTTTAGAACGCGCAACATGCGCTCTTTGCCCGGTAACTGTGGTTTAGGGCAAGTCAGGTACCCCACTGCAGGCAATGCCTTCAGCGAAGAGGAGGCCCAGCCTTTTTATGTGAACGCGCCTTTTGGCCTTGTGTTGGTTCACAACGGCAATTTGACCAATGCCAAAGCTTTGAAAGCGGAACTTTTTTCAACAGATCATCGACATATCAATACCGAGAGTGATTCAGAGGTTTTACTCAATGTGTTGGCGCACGAGCTGGAAAAAACCACACGTGGTTTGCCATTAACGCCGGCCGATGTTTTCAAAGCTGTGCAAGGTGTGCACCGCCGCGTGAAGGGCTCTTATGCCGTGATTGCCCTGATTGCAGGTCATGGACTCTTGGCCTTTAGAGACCCATTTGGCATTCGCCCCTTGTGCATTGGCAAGGGCAAAGATGGCACCTACATGTTGGCCAGTGAGTCAGTTGCGCTTGAAGGAACGATGCATCAGTTTGAGCGCAACATAGCGCCCGGCGAGGCCGTGTTCATTGACATGGCCACCCAGCTGCACAGCCAACAATGTGCCGATGCGCCCAGTTTAAATCCTTGCATTTTTGAATACGTTTATTTGGCCCGTCCTGACTCTACTTTAGACGGCATTTCGGTGTATCAGGCGCGTTTGAACTTGGGTGAAACATTGGCCAAGCGCGTCATTTCAACCGTACCCCCTAGCGACATCGATGTGGTCATTCCCATTCCTGAATCCAGTCGACCCAGTGCGGCCCAACTGGCACAATTGCTGGGACTTCCATACCGCGAAGGCTTTGTCAAAAACCGCTATGTGGGCAGAACCTTCATCATGCCAGGGCAGGCTGTTCGCAAGAAGTCGGTGCGACAAAAACTGAATGTGATTGCCAGTGAGTTCAAGGGACGCAATGTTTTGTTGGTCGATGATTCAATTGTGCGCGGCACGACCAGTCGTGAAATTGTGCAAATGGCGCGAGAGGCTGGTGCACGCAAGGTTTACATGGCCAGTGCTGCACCACCCGTGCGGTATCCCAATGTCTATGGCATTGACATGCCCACCAAAGATGAGCTGGTTGCGCACAACAAATCGGTCGATGAGATTCGCCAAATCATCGACTGCGACGCACTCATCTATCAAGATGTTGACGCCATGAAACTGGCTGTGGCCAGCGCTGTTTTGCCTGGCTTTCCCAAAGTACATGGCTTCGATGCTTCTTGCTTTGACGGCATCTATGTCACTGGCGATGTCTCTGAAGCAGACATTCAACGCTTGAATGAAAATCGGCCGTCTCAACAAGATGAGTCAGAAGCCGACTCTGACCGTTCGCGCTTGGCTTTGCCAAATGCCAGCTGAGCAGAATTTTTAAATCTATTCTCGAAAATGATTTGAGCACGACATGAGCCAACACCCATTGCCCGACAAGCTCCACATCGATACATTGGCTGTGAGAGCTGCTGTCGAACGCAGCCAATATGGTGAAAATTCAGAGGCCATGTACCTCACCAGCGGATACGTTCAGCCCGATGCCGAAACAGCGGCGCGCCGCTTTGCGGGTGAAGAAGAGGGCTATACCTATGCGCGCCTTGGCAACCCCACGGTGGCCAGCATGGAAATGCGCTTGGCAGCCCTAGAGGGTGCAGAGGCATGTATTGGCACATCGACAGGCATGTCTGCCATTTTGTTGATGTGTTTGGGCTTGCTCAAAAGTGGTGATCATGTGATTTGCTCGCACTCCATGTTTGGCTCCACCATCAAATTGATTGGCAGTGAATTTGCCAAGTTTGGTGTGCAAACGACTTTTGTGTCTCAAACTCAGGTGGCTGAATGGCAAGCGGCCATGCAACCGAACACCCGTTTGTTGTTTGCTGAAACACCCACCAACCCCTTGACCGAGGTGTGCGACATCAAAGCCTTGGCTGAAATTGCGCATGCTGGCAATGCATTGCTGGTGGTTGACAATTGTTTTGCCACGCCTATTTTGCAGCGGCCGCTTGCGATGGGTGCCGATTTGATTGTTCACTCTGGCACCAAATATTTAGATGGTCAAGGCCGTGTCATGGCTGGCGCATTGTGTGGCTCTAAAGCATTGATTGACGATGTCTTTGGCCCTGTCATGAGAAGTGCCGGCATGACCTTGTCGCCATTCAATGCGTGGGTGGTTTTGAAAGGTCTGGAGACCTTGGGAATTCGCATGAAAGCCCAATCGGAACAGAGTTTGGCATTGGCACAGTGGTTAGAAGCGCAGCCCCAAGTCGCTCGTGTTTTTTATCCCGGTTTGAAGAGCCATCCTCAGCATGCATTGGCCATGGCCCAACAATCAGGCATGGGCGGTGCAGTGCTTTCTTTTGAGGTGAAGGCGCAATCGCCTGAGCAGGGCCGCGAGAATGCTTTCAAAGTCATGAACGCCATGCGAACTGTTTCTTTGTGCACCAATTTAGGCGACGTCAAAACCTTGGTGGCACATCCTGCAAGCACCTCTCATGGCCGCCTGACTGAAGCTCAAAGACAAGTGGCAGGCATACAGCAAAGTTTGATTCGTGTGGCGGTGGGCCTTGAGCACCTTGATGACTTGAAAGCTGACTTCTTGCGCGGCTTTCAGGCCCTTTAATTCCAATTACTCAATGTCATCAGTTCACAAACCCGTCCGCACGCGCTTTGCGCCTTCTCCCACAGGCTTTATTCACCTTGGCAACATTCGATCGGCCTTGTACCCTTGGGCGTTTGCCAAGGCGCAGGGCGGTACCTTTATTTTGCGCATTGAAGACACCGATCTAGAGCGCTCCAATCAGGCTTCGGTCGATGTGATTTTGGAGGGCATGGCGTGGCTCGGCATGAACCCCGATGAAGGTCCTTTCTATCAAATGCAGCGCATGGACCGTTACAAACAAGTGTTGGCTGAACTTCAAGCCACCGGGCAGGTGTACCCGTGCTACATGAGCATTGAAGCCTTGGATGCTTTGCGCGAACAACAAATGGCGGACAAAGAAAAACCGCGCTACGACGGTACCTGGCGACCAGAGCCAGGCAAGACCTTGCCTCCAATTCCAGAGGGTGTCAAACCTGTCCTGCGTTTTAAAAATCCGATCGACGGCGTGGTGGCTTGGGATGACAAGGTCAAGGGCCGCATTGAAATCAGCAACCAAGAACTCGATGACTTGGTCATTGCACGGCCTGATGGCACGCCCACCTATAACTTTTGCGTGGTGGTAGACGACATTGACATGGCCATCACCCACGTCATTCGCGGTGACGACCATGTGAACAACACACCGCGTCAAATCAATATTTTCAAAGCCTTGGGCAAAGAGGTGCCTGTGTATGCGCACTTGCCCACCGTGCTCAATGAGCAGGGCGAAAAATTGAGCAAGCGCAATGGCGCAAAACCTGTCACGCAGTATCGCGACGAAGGTTATTTGCCAGATGCCATGGTGAACTATTTGGCGCGCTTGGGCTGGAGCCATGGCGATGATGAAATTTTCAGTCGCCAACAATTTTTAGATTGGTTCGACCTTGATCATCTGGGCCGCAGTGCAGCGCAGTTTGACGATGCCAAGCTTCGGTGGGTGAATGCACAGCATTTGAAGGTATCGGACGATGCTCAATTGGCTTTGTATGTGAGAGACATCTTGAGCCAACGCGGCATTGCCTCGGATGAGCGCTTGCCGGCCATTTGTGGGCTGTTCAAAGACCGCTGTGACACGCTGTGCGTATTGGCCGATTGGGTGGCGGTTTTTTATGGCGATGTTTCGCCGAAAGCAGATGAAAAAGCGCTGCATGTGACCGATGCCGTCAAGCCTGCATTGGCGCTGCTTGTTGAAAAATTATCCACATGTGCTTGGGACAAAATGTCGATTGCCTTGGTCATCAAAGAAGTGTTGACCGAGCAAGGTTTGAAAATGCCACAGTTGGCCATGCCTGTTCGGGTTTTGGTCATGGGCACAGCGCAGACCCCATCTCTTGACGCTGTCTTGGCCTTGTGTGAGAAGCAAAAAGTTTTAGAGCGCTTGAAAAACGCATAAAAACCTGTCTATAATCCATTTCTCGACACCTGCGAGGGGTGCCTGCAAAGGCGCCACAAAGGGGGTATAGCTCAGCTGGGAGAGCGCTTGCATGGCATGCAAGAGGTCAGCGGTTCGATCCCGCTTACCTCCACCAAAGTGTCGAATCATTGGTTGAAGCAATTCAATTGAGTCCAGGTTATGACCCTATCGTCTAGAGGCCTAGGACATCACCCTTTCACGGTGAGTACCGGGGTTCGAATCCCCGTAGGGTCGCCAAGTTTTGTTGCACTTGGCTTTGTTGTCAGCGTCAAGCTGGTTCTTCAGAGCAAAAGCTTCAAGCTACCAGGAGTGGTAGTTCAGTTGGTTAGAATACCGGCCTGTCACGCCGGGGGTCGCGGGTTCGAGTCCCGTCCACTCCGCCATTAAAATCAATGGGTTACGTAAAGTTTACGTAACCCATTTTTCTTTTTTGGACTTGTGTAGGGGCTGTGTAGGAAATCCCAAATCATCATAAAAGCCCAAAATTCATACGCAAATGAGAAGATGGACTCAAGGCGGTCTGTTAACGTCTCGATCGATTCGATCTGTAACTTGATCTATCTATTTAATGAGTTCTGCTGTGCGGTCTACCAAAAATCCGGGCTTGACGCATAGCGCCTTAGACAATCTAAGAATCAGCACTAAATTCGGTAAGTGCTCCCCACGTTCTATTTTCCCCATGTGCGAACGCTCTACTTGAGCCGCATTTGCTAGATCCTCTTGCGACATACCAAGTTCAAACCGTTTCTCACGAACGACAGCACCAAACGCCAAGGCTGGCGCAGGGTCAAAAGTCTTTGCCCCTAGTGGTCTTCCGTGCTTTGGTTTTCTTTGCTCCAGCATTGACTGAAGCTTCTCTCTATGAGAGACTAAAAACCACGTTAAATTTAACTATAAATTTGAACAATATAAAAAACTTTATCAGACTCAGCGTGGCGGTCTTTTTGGTAATTAGCCTCTACGGATGCGGTACTACTACAGCAGAGAAATGCACAAGTTCACGATCCTTTGGATATATGTTTTGTGCAATGGGATGTGTCGAAAAACCAAATCCATCTATGTGTGTAGAACAATGCCGATCGAGGTTTGACACATCCATGTGTCAATAATTCAAACTGAACGGTTTGAATCCAGTAATTTTTCACAAAGGAAATAGTATGTTGAAAATAAAGACTCAGATGATCGCGCTAGTATTGATTGCCACCTCTAGCTTTGCGTTTGCGCAAATAATTAAACCGCTAGTACAACTTTCTGATACTGCAAATTACCAACAAGCTCAGCAACGACAACTTGAGCAACAAAAAGAACAACAGCAAGAACAGGAGCGCTTACGCGTTCAGCGAGAACTTGAATTGCTAAAACAAAAGCAACTCGAGCAACAACAGATGTTGCAACGACTTCAAAACAAATGAAGCCCCATTTTCTTAAATAAATACTTGAGCAGGTTTGCCATTTGAACGAAATGGTTCCTGTTCATACACTTTCCCATGGACGTAATTTGCTGACAACTATGTTCAGTATGAAATCAATTGCATTGTTGGCATTGGTAGGCTCTTTCACACTTTCCGTTGAATCAAAAGAGGTCAACTTGCTGTGCAACGGTAAAGAGAATTTCTATTCAACTAATGCCGGAGGGAGATTGTTGGATTCATCAATTGAAGTGAAATTCAATGACGAATCCAACATCGTTACGTTTGTGAGCCCATCAAGACTCTTTGGCTGCTATGGAGATGCTTCCAAAAATGCAACTACTTGCGATTGCAATGTTTCGGAGTCCACTTTAAGCTGCAAATCAGAAATTACTAAAGATAAATTCAACTCTAAGCAGTCAATCCTTGTTAACCGTCTTACCGGAAAATTGAACTATAGTGAATTGACGTCTGATGAATCTATACGGCCATATTCAATGACTCGTACTGGAGAATTGATCTGTGAGTCTTTTACAAAGAAAAAGTTTTAATTTGGCAAGATTGCCTGATCTTCGAATCGTTTTTTTGATTGGCTAAGGTGAAAGTTCGAAGGTTGTTACACCAAAAAATTTTGCGGTTTTAGGTGTTAACCATTTGATTTGATGGTTTTCAGTATCCATCATATTAGCTATGTAAGGTTCGGCAAATCCTAAATTAGCAAGGTATGCACCAGTTAAAGCATATACAGCACTAATATTCTTTATAGCATTTTTTCTATCTTCATCGTATGCGGGCAAGTGGAATCCAACCTGAGCATTGGGTGAAAGAAATTTGAATTGCCCAGCTACCCAAATCAATGCGCAAGCAGAGGCGCATTGAGCTTCATTTACTGCGGTCATGTACCCAAGAGCGTTTACTAAACGTCCGATTCTTATTGCAGTCCCCAAATCACCACCGGGGCCTTCAAGGTAAACAATTGCCTTGTCAGATCCGAGAGCAACCGCTTTGAATTTTTGCTCGTCGCCACTTGTAATTTCTCCAGATATTGAAATACGGGCATCATCAGATCCATTGGCCTTCTGAAACGAAATGGTTGCTGAATGACATGTAAACGATGTCATAAGAGCAGAAATCACCACAATTGCCCATTTGGTATTCAGGTACATGAAATTCCTTTTGAGGTTTCTAGCAAGACAAGCGGACTTTGTTCCATCACTTTGATACGGGTGGAAGGGGGAAGGTCACACCTTTAGAGGCCCATGATGCGTTCGCGCAAGTTACTGCTCTCGAAAGTAGTTGCACTACCTGCTGAATAATTAGTGCGTCATTTCTTCCAGCAAGTATTTACATTGCTCCAGCCTTGTCTTTTTATGATTTGAGTACCTTCAGAATAAAGGTAGCACCTAGCATTTTTAAATGTGGGTTGTGCAATGGCAACACATTGATTATCTGAAAGACATCTAGATGCACATTCATTGATGTCTTGAGCATCAGTTGGCGGGTCATACATCACATTTGTATCTGGCACGGGTGAGCCGACCTTGCACGAAAATCTATCAATGGCATTACTTGTAATAAATTTATCTCGATATATTACCCATTCAGAAAGAGTGATGAGGTGTTTTCTGGCATCTGGAATATCCCACCAACCGTCAGTGATGTATGGTTTTTGATATGTAAACCCGTCGTGGTGAAAACCTAATGTGTGTGAGAGTTCATGAAGAAAAATCGCCGCTGTCTCGTAAAGGTCTTCTGCGCTACCTGAATTTTTTCTTGAGCGAATAACAAATCTAGAGCGAAATCCACGATTAAATGATTCTTGTGTTGCTAGCCCTGCTGAGTCAATTGTGTTTGGATGTGAAACGCCAACTGTAACTCTTCCAAATTGTGCATTCTTTTCTACTATTTATTTGAGCATAACGCTTTGACGTTTGGAGCCATAAACGGTAGGGTTTTCAATATATTCAAGTTTGCCAACTTTAAATTTAACTTCTCCATGAAGAAGTGAGCTGGATTTATCTAGTACTTGATTTATCCATTGACTGTTCCATTGGCGATTACCAGTTCCGCCTTCATCTAAAACCACATAGAAATCAATTGGTAATTCGACTTGTGGCTTGGTTGCAGGCACTAAATTGTCGTCTTGCTGCGCTTCTCCAGATGCGCAGCGAAAACCCAAGTAGCTTCCTCTTGTTTCAGGGTAATCTAATCCATCAAATTCCGCACCAAATTTCTCAATTACAGAAACACTCCAATTGCCACTCCAAGCGCCACCTTTAGTGACGACTTGCCTGCAAGTTGAGCAGGCTTTTGTAGAAGTCCACTCCCAAACATTGCCAGCCAAATCATGGTGCCCAGTCTCTGTACTTCCGTTTTTATATGATGCAACTTCACAAGTGCCACCTACATCTGACTTGTCCCAGCAAAGCTGGCGTTTGGGCGCTTCGTTACCCCAAGGAAATTTTTTTGCATCGTTCTGGCTAAATAAGGAAGACCACTCATTGTTTGTTGGTAACTTTTTACCTTTCCAAACGCAAAATTGCTTTGCTTGAAAATAGTCTATGCAGTTAATTGGATGGTTACCCTTAAAGAATTTACCCCAATTGCAATGTTCAGATGGCCCCCATTCACTAACTGATAAATTTGTAGCATTACACGCACCGGAGTTTACGCACTCTTTATATTGATTGACGGTAACTTCTGTCTCATCAATTTTGATCGTTTGGGCAAAACTAAAATTTGTGAACCCAAGCAACAAAAAAAGTAATGGGATTATTTTATTTATACCTAATGAGTGCCTTTTTAAGACCATGGCTGCAAATCCAGTTTGGACAATAAAGTTGTAATCTGCCACTTTAATTCAATAGTTCTGATTTTTGCTATTTTGCAGCGGCTTGTTGAATAACTTACATCAGCCACCAACCTAAGCACCCCAAGTCGCGCCTACGCGCCTGTGCGCGATGCGTTTGGTTAATGATGAATCAGACAGGGGTGTACTCAATACCTGTCTGCATTAAACCTACAAGTCCGATGTTGGTGGTGTTTAACGCTGTGTCTGCTGCCAGTACAACCAAATCTCCAACCTTCATGCCATCAGCCAACATTTTGATGAATGGTGCTTTGTCTGCTGTTGAAGGGTTGAAGCCGACAACATTTCGCCAGAGGGTCGTGACGATTGCGTCATTGGTAGTGGCCCCAACTGCTGAAAGCGCCAAAGCCCCAAGGTCTGAATAACTCATTCCTTTGTCAGCGTAACTAAGGCCTATGCCGACATAAGTTGGATTTTTGACTGAACTTGATCCTAGAACGGCTCCAATCACTTTGGCAGTAATCCCTGCGTTCCCGTCAAGATCAATTGCGATTGATTTATCAGTGAACTTTAATCGCTCAATATCAGTCAAAGAGTCAGTTCCGTCATTTCTGCTTTTCTGATCAGTAACAATAAAAATATTGTTTGTAAATGAAGTCTTGTAATTTCCCCAAGCGCCATTTAACTGAGCGGTATCAATGCCTGTTCCACCGTTTAATTGATCTGTACCTTGGCCTCCAATGAGTGTGTCGTTACCACCCCATCCTTCGATCAAATCATTGCCTGCCCCTCCATTGATGAAATTTGCAACTTCGTTGCCGTAAAGTTTGTCCGCGAAGGCTGAACCAGTCAAATTTTCAAGGACAGTTCCAAAATTCACAGTAACTTGTCCCGCAGAGGTGATGGTGGTTGTTGCAGCAGTGCCAACAAATCCCCAGTAACCGGGAGTTAAATATAGAGTTGCGCCCTGATTAAGACCAGAGGCGTCCAATGTATCTTTTCCTTTGCCATCCCAGATGAAATTAGCCTGACTTGCAGAGACGATATAGGTGTCGTCACCTGTGCGTGTTGTCTGGCTTGGACCGTAAATATACTGAAGGGCAGCAATATCAAATGGGCTGTAATTCAAAACAAAATTTTCACTTGAATAGTTGTAGCTCATGTAAGTCCATGCAGTACTTTCTTCGGTTCCTTTTATAGGTGATGAGGTCTCAAAAGGGTGTGATGTATCGAATGGGTGCTTAAGTCCAAGTGCATGTCCGATTTCATGCATCAATGTATACGCACCAAACGATCCATCTAAAAGAGTTTTGTATGCATCTTGATTACTTAGAAATACATCGCTGCCACCGACCCCATCTGACGGGTATCTGGAATAGCCACCAGAAGATTGAGTATTACTTGCAAAAGTAATGGTGTTCACGGCGTTACTGTTAGCAGTGCTTGCAAATTTAATATCAATCAGCTCAGAGATAACTCCAAGTGCTATTTTGGTCTGAGTAATCTGCTGATTTGAAAATGGAGTAAATCCGTTGGCATCTTCAAGGTTGGTGTCGTACGAGGGGATTGAATTTGGAAATGTGTAAAAAATGGTATTTGAATTTCCAAGCAGGTTCTTATAGTAAAGACCAGATGCGCCATCTAAAACTAGGGTATCGATCCAATATGGCAGTGCGATAGCGCCATTGGTGTAAATGATTTTTTCAATACTTGAGGGAACTTTTACAAAATTACCAGAAACATACGCAGTGTCATTGCCTCCCGAGTCGTAGACTGAGTCCAACAGGTCGTCTAAGTAATAAACATCGTCTCCATTGCCGCCTGAAAGATTGTCTCCACCTTTTCCACCTATGAGTATGTCGTTACCTTCACCGCCATTAAGAATGTCGTTTCCGTCACCTCCGTCCAATGTGTCGTTATCTTCATTGCCACTCAATTCATCGTTTCCATTTCCCCCAACAATAGAGTCATTGCCTGACCATCCAGCGATTTTGTCGTTACCATCGCCACCCTCTAGGTTGTCATTGCCGCTAAGTCCGTTTATTACATCATCTCCAACCCCGCCGTAAATTCTGTCATTTCCAG
>CANFJC010000038.1 GCA_947447245.1 Comamonadaceae bacterium | reverse complement strand
TGTTATCACCCGGAGACGTGGTGATAGACGGCGGAAACACCTTGTACAGCGATACCCAAAGACGCATCGACTCACTCGAAGGCACCGGCATTTTGTATGTGGGCGCTGGTGTCAGTGGTGGTGAGGAAGGTGCTTTGCACGGCCCTGCTTTGATGCCTGGTGGATCACCTGAAGCGTGGCCTTTGGTGCGTCCGTTTTTGCAAGCCATAGCCGCCAAGGCCGACGATGGCCAAGCCTGCTGCGAGTGGATGGGGCCTGGCGGTGCCGGGCACTTTGTGAAGATGGTGCACAACGGCATTGAATATGCCGACATGCAAATGATTTGCGAAGCCTATGCCCTGATGAAGAGTTTGGGCATCAGCCCTATTCAGATGAGTGCGGTGTTTCGCGAATGGGGTCAGGGTGAACTCAGCAGTTATTTGATCGAGATCACCGCCGATATCTTGGCGCACAAGGACCCTGAAACAGGCAAGGCCTTGGTTGAAATGATTTTGGACACGGCTGAGCAAAAAGGGACGGGTAAATGGACCAGCCAAATTGCTTTGGATTTGGGCGTCAGTGCGCCGACCATTGCCGATGCGGTGTTTGCGCGCACCATGAGTTCGCTTCAGCCCGAACGAGTGCTCGCTTCCAAGTTCTTAAGTGGCCCCAAACCGCAAGTCGTCAAAAATTTGGATGAGATCTTGCCCAAAATTCAACGCGCTTTGCTGGCCGCCAAAATTTGCGCTTACGCCCAAGGATTTGCCTTGATCAAAGCTGGCGACAAAGAGCACGACTGGCAACTTCCCATGGACAAGGTGGCTTCGGTGTGGCGTGCAGGCTGCATCATTCGTGCGCGCTTGCTTGAAGACATTCGCCATGCCTTTGCCAAGCAACACGATCTCACCAACTTGCTGCTAGACGATCACTTTGTGCGCTTGATGGCAGAGTGCCAACAAGACCTGCGAGAGGTGGTGGCCATGGCTGCATTAAGTGGTGTGGCCGTGCCTGCATTCATGAGTGCCTTGAGTTATTACGACGCTTACAGAACCGAGCGCCTGCCTGCCAACTTACTTCAAGCGCAGCGTGATTATTTTGGCGCGCACACTTACCAGCGTTTGGACAAGCCGGGCAAGTTTCACACGCAGTGGCCGAAGGGCATTCAGTCATGAACTTCAATGGAGAACTGGTGGCTGCCATGGCCATGTTTGCCTTTGTGACTTCGGTGACCCCGGGCCCCAACAACATGATGTTGCTAGCTTCTGGCGTGAACTTCGGTGTCAAACGCACATTGCCTCATTGGTTGGGTGTTTCCTTGGGTCACTTTGTCATGCTGCTTTTGGTGGGCGCAGGCTTGGAAAGTTTGTTGAAGGCTTACCCCTATGTGTACCAAGTGATGAAGGTGGTGGGTTTCGCTTATCTGGTTTATTTGGCTTGGGGTGTGGCACGCAGTGGTGCGCCAGAGCGCAATGGCGAAGAAGCCACACAGCCCATCAGTTTCTTGGGCGCTGCAGCTTTTCAATGGGTCAACCCTAAAGCCTGGATCATGGCCATTGGTTATTTCAGCAACTACATGCCCACAGATGCAACACTCACCTTTGTGGTGCTGACTTGCATGATGTTCAGCGTCATCAATTTTCCCAGTGTGGGTTTGTGGGTTTGGTTAGGAGCCAAGCTAGAGCATTATTTACAAAGCGACAGCACTCGCAAAATTTTCAATGGCACCATGGCTTTGCTCTTGATTGCCTCCATGGTGCCTGTCTTGATGATCTGACTTGTTTCAAAAAGATTTTTTGTAGCCAATTGACATACCGCCTGGCAAGGCGTGCATCAACCAGTTGTGCGATTCATTGCCAGCGTAAAGACCGGTGCCAATGCCAATGGCCATACCTGCTAACACGTCCGATTGCCAATGCGCTTGAGATTTCATGCGGGCCATGCCATCGTACAAAGGCAAGGCGGCTAAAGCCCAAATGGCCGGATGGTCGTGACCATATTCTGCAATGAAGGGTGTCACGATGGCGGTGATGTGGGTGACTTCACCACTCGGAAAACTTTTGTTGTGGGTTGAAGACTGAAACCATGCGCCTGCATCGTTGCCATCGATAGGACGTTGTCTTCTAAAAACCAACTTGCCCGCTTGTGCAAGTGCGTCTCCCATCAACATCGACTCGGTTGATTTCCAGAAAGTTTTTCCTAATCGGGTGTCGTTGCCTTCCCATAGTGCACCGCCTAAAACAACAATCGCAGAACCCACTTCCAAGGTCTTCTGATTGCTACGAGACCAAATGCCTGCGTTGTCAAAATTCAGCCGATGGTCAATGCCCAAGAGACCGTCGGCTTGTGCAGACAGGCAGGACGATAAGAAAGTCATTGCGATCAAAAAATAACGGGTCATTGGGTCTTTCGGGTTTGCATGGCAGTTTTAGAAATTAGAGACTTTTAGGTTTGCGATCAAACCAGGCCACATACAGTGCAGGCAAGGTAATCAAAGTGAGAAGTGTGGCCGTGAACAATCCACCAATCACCACGATGGCCAGTGGACGTTGAGTTTCAGAGCCAATGTCATGTGACAGCGCCATAGGCAACAGCCCCAAGGCTGCCAACATGGCGGTCATCAGAACGGTTCTAAGGCGTTGCATGGAGCCTTCTAAAACGGCTTCCACCACGGTCATGCCAGATGACTGCAGTTGTTGAAACACAGTCAGCATGACGACGCCGTTGAGCACGGCTTGCCCACTCAGGGCAATAAAACCAATGGCAGCAGAAACGGAGAGAGGAATTGAGAAAATCCACAGAGCCACAAAACCACCAATCAACGCCAAGGGCACATTGATCAAAATGAGGCTGGCGGTTTTGAAAGAACCAAATGCATCGAACAAGAGTACAAAAATCAAGAGCAGCGAAATGGGCACCACCACGGACAAACGTTTCATGGCGCGCTCTTGGTTTTCAAATTCGCCTGACCATGTAATTTTGTAGTCGTTTGGAACTTTGATGTTCTTCTCGACCCGATTTTGCATATCGGCCACGACCGAACCCATGTCGCGGTCTTTGATGAAGATGCCAATGGCCATGGTGCGGCGACCCGCTTCGCGTGCGATGTTCATGGCGCCACTGGTTTCTCTAATGTCTGTCACAGAGCCAAGGCTGGTGTAACCACCGTCTGGCGTAGCGATGGAGATGCCAGCTAAGTTAGCGATGCTTCGGCGGTCTTCGGGTAGACGGACGGCCACCGAGAACTTGCGTTCGCCTTCCCAAATCTGGGTGGTGGATTTACCCGCCAAGGCTGTTTCGATCACATCTTGTACGTCGCTCACGTTCAAGCCATAGCGGGCTGCGCGTTCGCGGTTGATGTTGATCAATAACTGAGGCATGTCGCCGGCGCGATCGATTTCAGCTCGGTAAACGCCTTTGACTTTTTTGATTTCACGTTCAATGGACTCGGTCAACTGTTTGAGTTCGACCAAATCGTCACCGGCCACTTTGATCACAATTTGACCGTCAATTTGTGAAATAGATTCAAGCACGTTGTCTCGAATGGGTTGTGAAAATGTGGGCTCCATGCCCGGCAAGGCTGAAACTGCGCGGTCCATTTCGTCAATCAAATGTTCCTTGGTCAATCCCTTGCGCCATTCTTCTGGCGGCTTGATATCGACAAAGACCTCGGCCATGCTGATGGTTTTAGGGTCAGTGCCGTCTTCAGGCTGACCCGCTTTGGAAACGGTGGTTTTTACCTCTGGAATTTTGATCAGCGCTTGCCTCACGTCGTGCAAGATGCGCGTGGCTTCAGCATTGGACACACTTGAAGGCAAACGAACGTTGACCCAAATGGTGCCCTCGTTGAGTTCAGGTAAAAATTCAGATCCTAAGCGCGAAGCTGCAAGGATGGCCACAACAAACAATGACAAAGAAATGGCCACCACTTTGCTGCGGTTGCTAAGCGCCCAAGCCAAGATAGGGCGATAGAAGTTTTTGGCGCCTGCGACCAACTTGTTGTCGCCGTGCGGCAGTTTTCTGCGCAGCATCCAATAGGTGAGCAAGGGCACTAAGGTGAGCGAGAAAATAAGCGAGCCCACCAGGGCGGTGGTGACGGACAAGGCCATGGGCTGAAAAATTCGGCCTTCGTGGCGTTGCAGCGCAAAAATAGGAATGTGCGCAGCAATGATGATGAGCATGGAGAACAAGGTGGGTCTGCCCACTTCGTTGGTGGCATTGATGATGACTTCTCGCCTCTCGCTTTCCGACATGTCTTCTTTGTTATCTGCGAGGCGGTGCATGATATTTTCAACCACAATGACAGCGCCATCCACGATGATGCCGAAGTCCATGGCGCCCAAGCTCAGCAAATTGGCTGGTACGCCCATGATTTTGAGGCCTAAGAAGGTGGACAACAAGGCCAATGGAATGACCAAAACCACGGCCAAGCTGGCGCGAAAGTTGGATAAGAAAATGTACAAAACGAGCGACACCAACAAAGCACCTTCAACCAAATTCTTGAACACGGTTGACAGGGTTTTGTCCATCAGCCAAGTGCGGTCATAGAAGGGCACAATTTGCACGCCTTTAGGCAAAGTGCGTGAATTCAATTCATCGACTTTGACCTTGATGCCTTTCAGAACTTCACTGGGGTTTTCGCCTTTTCGCATCACGATGATGCCCGTCACGATGTCGTCATCGTTGTCCTGACCCACCGTACCCAAACGAGGCACCGCGCCCACTTTCACTTGGGCAAGGTCGCGAATCAAAATGGGGGTGCCGTTGCGAGATGTGACTACAATTTGGCCAATGTCTTCTGCTGATCGCAAAAGGCCAATACCTCGAATGGCAAATTGTTGAGAGCCTTGCGAAACATAGCTGCCGCCTGCATTGGCATTGCCGCGTCCCAGTGCATCGAGTATGTTTTGGAAACTGAGTTTGTAGGCCCGCAGTTTGTCCAAGTCTGGTTGTACTTCATATTGTTTGATGAAGCCACCCATGGCCACCACGTCTGCCACACCGGGCACTTGGCGGATAGCTCGCTCAACGACCCAATCTTGCAAAGTGCGCAATTCGGAAGTTGTTTGACCATCGCCCTTTAAGCGATAACGCATGACTTCGCCCACTGGTGTGGCATTGGGCGCAATGTTGGCTTCTACGCCTTGTGGAAGATCCACGCCGCGCAATCGTTCATTGACTTGCTGACGCACCAAATTCACATCGGCTTTGTCGTCATAAGTGATCACAGTGAAAGACAAACCAAACTGCGTATGCGAGAACATCCGAATGGAATTGGGCACGCCAGACAATGCCACCTCAATGGGCAGGGTGACTTCTTTTTCGACTTCTTCAGCTGCACGTCCGGGGTACAAGGCAATGACCGTCACTTGTGTGTCTGTGACATCGGGAAAAGCTTCAACAGAAAGTGTTTTGAAGGCAAACAAACCTGCCATGGCAAAAAGCACCGTGCCCAACACAATGAACAAGGGTTGGTGCAATGCATAGTGAATGATTTTTCTCATTTGGAATCTGCCGCCTTGCCGTTGGCTGCTGCTGTATTTTTGGCGGTTTCTTCGGCGACTCGAAATTCCCTGGCTAAAAGCAAGCTGTTTTCACTCACGACCTGCTCATTGGCTTGAAGGCCACTGCTGACAATGGACACCTTGCTGCCTTCGTAGCTGAGCTTGACCGTGCGGGGCTCGAAGGTATCGGCCGCGGTTTTGACAAACACTCTGTGTTGAGTCCCTCTAAGCAGGACAGCGCTGGCAGGTACCGCGAGGCCTTGTCCCAGCGATCGGTTGATTTGTGCCGTGCCCAGCATTTCAGCTTTCAGAATGCGTTGGGGGTTTTCAACCAGGCCTCTGACTTTGATGGTTCGTGTATTGGGGTCAATCACATCGGCACTGGCCATGACACGCCCTTTGAATTTTTTGCCGCTCAAAGCAGCCACCGTCAAATCAAAACTGGCACCTGGCTTGAGCGCGCTGATGTCTGATTCTTGTGCATCAATTTGGACCCACAGGCTAGAGGGATCGGACACCACGAAAAGTGCCAAGGCACCAGGCCCAAATTGCTCTGGCCTAATTTCTTGGCCAGGATTGACATTCTTTTCAACCACCACGCCAGCCAAGTCACTGCTTAAGTTCAGTTGTTGGTTCACCAAGCCGTGAGCGCTGTACAAGTTGATTCGCGCCACAGTTCGATCGGCTTCAGCTTTGGCACGCAAGGCGTCAGTTTCGGCTTGATCAAAGTCTTTGCGGGCCACAATGCCGGCTTCAAACAGCTCTTTTTGACGGTTGAAATTTTTCTCTGCCAAACGCAAATCTGCCATGGCCTTAGATGCATCTGCTTGTGCTGCTCCAAACTCGGGTGAGTTCAAGGTCAGCAGTGTTTCGCCTTTTCGCACAGACTTGCCCAAGTCGGCGTGAATGTTGGCCACACGACCAGCCAAAGGCGCATAAATGCGCTGTGTGCGATCTTCATTCCAAACCAAATGCGCTGGTAAATCGACAGCAATGTCCTCAGCGGGAATGGCTGGGGCCGTGATCAACAAGGCCAGCTGCGAGTTGCCTTCAGGAAATCGCAATTGGTTGTTCTGCATGATGGGTTGAGGTTCTGCGAACTTGGGCGCTTGAGTCTCTGAACAAGATACGAGGCTGCTGGCGATCAGGAGTGTGAGGAAGATGTTTTTCACGTGAATGCTTGTTTCGGTCAAAATAAAAAGAAAAGCTCACCCAGCTCAAAGCTTTGGGGCGCGCAATTGCAAAGCGAGGAAGGTTTTGGCGTGTTCAGCCTTGACTTCAACCGCTTCAAGCAAAGCGTTTTTGAGGGTGCGCCTAGCATCTAACAAGTCAACCAAGGGGATGGCCCCTTTGGCGTAAGCCAGTTCGGCTTGCGTGGCAACTTTGTGGGCACGGGGCAATATTTCTTGCATGTAGATGGTGTAGCGCGCCATGGATGCTGCGTAGGCTTCGCGCATGCTCAGCCACTCTGCCTCGGCATTCAATTTCGCTTGGTCCCATTGGGTCTGGGCTTGGAATGATTGCGCCGTAGCACGGCCAATTTCACCGTCATAGGTGCTACCCACTTGAAGTGGGAATTGCACTCGCAATTCAGTGAGACGCTTGTTGGTGCCAGGGTTGCTGTCGACCGACAGGCCAATCGTGGGGTCGATCTTGCCTAGGGCTTTGGCGTTGTCAAGCAGCGCTTGCGAGGCTTGAGCGCGCAATTGAAAAGCTTGAACGTCGGGTCGGGCGGTGATCCAAGCTTCCAACGATTGCGATTGTTCCAAGGCTCGCGCAGACACTTGAGGCCAGTCTGCCGTCACGCTTAACTTGGGGTCATTGGTTTGGTTCAGCCCTAAGTTTTGACTCAAAACATAGCCGGCCCGCTTTTCGTCCAATTGTGCTTTGCGCAAGTCAGAAAGTGCGTGTTCAGCTTCAATTTCAACGCGCATCATGTCTTGGGCTGACAAGTCGCCTGCTTTAGCACGCAATTTGGCGGCGTTGGCGCTGGTTTCAGCAGATTGTGCAATGGCTTTGAGGTGCAGCGTGCGTTCTTGTGCAGCCAGGAGATCAAAGTACAAATCTTTGGCCAAAAGCTGCTGTTGAATTTGTGTCTCTGCAAACTCGGCTTGTGCGGCTTGGGCATTGAGCTTGGCGGCATCGGTGCGGTGCATCCGTTTGCCGCCGCGCTCTAAGGTCCAATCTAAACCCCAAGACTTATCGGTTCTGCGTTGTGAGCTGAGATTGCCTGTTGTGGCACTGGCTTGTCCGCTGTTGTCGGTGGCGCTGGTCTTGGCTGAAAAAGTTGGCAAAGGCGCTCGGTTGGCTGCCAAAATATCTGAATTCGCAGCCGCCAAGTCTTGTTGAGACATTCTGGATGCGGCATTTTGCTTGGCGACCTCCAGTGTTTGTGCCAAGCTTAAAGGTGCTGCAGGCACAGGCAGGGCAGGCGTGAAGGTTTGTGCTGCTAAAGAAAAATTAGTCAGACAAGCGGCGAAAAAAATTAACTGTCGTATGCTCATCCCTTGTTTATCGGCCAGATGACCTGACCATCACCTGACCAAGTACCTGAATGAAGGTCCGAATTGGCTCAAATTGATCACTGACCATGCGAATTTTGCTCATAGAAGACGACCCCACTCTGCGTGAAGTCATGTCCCAAAAACTGGTGGACACTGGCAATCGCGTGGACACAGCCGGAGATTTGGCCACCGCTCACCATTTGTGGACGGTTCAGGCCTTTGATGTGGTTTTGCTGGATTTGAATTTGCCTGAGTCAGCAAAAGCCAATGCTCCCATGTCCAGTGGCTTGAATGTGTTGCGACAAGTTCGTGCCAAAGGCGACCGAACCCCTGTGTTGATTTTGTCGGCCAGAAACCGAACCGAAGAACGAATTGCTGGCTTGGACGCTGGAGCAGACGATTACTTGGGCAAACCGTTTGAATTGAATGAGGTTGAGGCCAGGCTCAGAGCCATTTTGCGTCGCAGTCAGGGCGCCGATGACCTCACTCACATTGGACAGCTTCAGCTCAATCGCCTGCAAAGACGCTTTTCATTGTCCGGTGAGCCCTTGCAGCTGCCTGCGCGAGAATTTGAAGTGCTTTGGGAGTTGATGAGCCCCCCCGGACGGGTCATCAACAAAAGAAATTTGTCGGACAAGCTTTCCTCTTTTGATGAGTCTTTGGGCGACAACGCCTTGGAGACTTTTATTTCTCGATTGAGACGCAAGTTGGAAAACTCAGGTGCCGTCATTCGGACCCTGCGTGGCATTGGTTATTTGATTGAGGAAGACCAATGAACGACACGCCAAAGTTGGGCCAATCTGTCAAGTCGTCCCTGCAACACAGGCTGATGAGCCATGTCTTATGGCCCTTAGGCATGGTGTGGTTGTTGGGTACCTTCATATCCGCTGGCATTGCCAATTTTTTTGTGCAACAAGCTTTCGATCGCTCATTGTTGGACGATGCCTACATGGTCGCCAGCCACGTCAAACTGAAATTGGCACCAGGGGCTGGCTTAGAAGTCAAGATGACCTCTGCCGAACTGAATGGTTTGTTGTTTGACCAAAGTGAGGCTGTGGCCTTTGCTTTGTTTAAGGGGGACGGTACATTTCTGGCCGGCCACCCTGGTTTGATCGCTTCCACGGTAGCTCAAACCGCTGCAGCCCCCATTGAATTTGAGAACATTTTTTTTCAAGGCAAGTCCATGCGTGCTGTGGTTTTGCAGCAAGAGCGACCTGAAAAGTTTTCTGTCATCGTGGCACAAACCGCCTTAAGCCGAACTCAATTGCTTGAAAAATTGTTGGCCTATTCCGTCATCCCCGAGCTGATGCTGTTGATCATGATTGGTGCTTGGCTGCGATGGGTCATTGCCAAAGATCTCCAGCCTCTGGCTGAGCTCATGAGCGTGGTGAAATCCCGTGATGGTTCTGATTTTTCACCTTTACAGGTGCGGGCCAATACCATCGACATGGAAAATTTGAGCAATGCGGTGAATGCCATGTTGCGGCGAATTGAAGCAGGCTTGAAAGCGCAAAAGGAATTCACGGGTAACGTTGCGCATGAATTGCGAACCCCTCTGGCGGGTATTCGTGCGTTAGCAGAATATGGTTTGGACAGCTCGCAGCCAGAGCGGCTGAGAGCGCAACTGGTTCAAATCAGAGACAGCAGCATTCGCGCAAGCCACTTGACCGATCAACTGTTGGCGTTGGCTTTTGCGGATGAAGCCGACATTGAGAAAAAAACGGAGCGAGTGCCACTTGATGAAATCATTACCAACGCCATCTTGCAACGAGGTACTTTGGCGAGAGAACTGAACATTGATTTGGGTGCTACTGGCATTGAGCAAGCGTGTTTCATTTTGGCCAACAAAGCTTTGACGGAGGGAATTTTGAACAACCTCTTGGACAATGCCATGCGCTATGGCAAGTCTGCAGGCGGTGGTGCGCAGGTCGTAACCGTGTCCTTGAAAATACATGCACAAGGGATTGAGATGGTGGTGCAAGACAATGGACCTGGCATTGCCAGTGAGGACCGTGAAAACATTCTCAAACGCGGCGTTCAAGGTGCAAACCGCGATGCTTCAAATCAGGGAATGGGTTTAGGTTTGTCGATCGTCACGCGCTATGCTGAATTGATGGGTGCTCAATTTTGGCTTGAAAATGTGCAAGGCGACACGGGCTTGGAAGCCCATGTGTTATTCAGAGTTGATCAATAAAGCGCAGGCGAAAGCAATCGCAAGCCCACCGATATCCAGCGCTGACTCGATGCTGCACTGCCAGAAGCGCTCCAAACATTCCCCAATGTGGTGTCGATTTGAACCCGTTGCGGAATGATCCAAAACCGCAGACCCACTTGGTACTTGGTGGGCTGTTTGTCTTCACCGTAGGTTTCTAAAATACCGATCACACGGCTGTTGAAGGGTTGCTCAAATCCCATTCCCCAAGTTTTGGCGCCATAGCCCTGGGCTTGGTGGTTCACCCATCCAACATTGAGGTGGGTGAAACGGTCTTGACCCACGGACCAAGTGATGGGCACATTCAAATAGACATCATTGACGGTATCGAAACTTGTTCGGCCTGTGTGTTTGAGCGTACCCAAGGTGGTGGAGAGTCCCCAACTGTCTGGCTCTAAAACACGCCATCTTTTCTTGGCTTGAAGCAAATGAAATTGACTGCTTTCTAAGCCTGTTTCAGATTGAAAATTGGCGCCCACAGAAATTTCGGTGTCGCCGAAAAAATTACAGCCCGGCACAGTCCAGCGTTCGATGCTGAGCTTTGATTTTTTGACCCAGCTTTCGTCTTGGCAACTTTTGGGGTCGACCACATTGGCATCGTCTGTGTTCAAAGGGCGGGCTGCAAAAGCCAAGGCTGGTGCAAGAACCAAGTTGAGCCACAAAAGAGTCCTCAGTGATTTTGAAATGAAATGCTGCATGTTTTAAAAACGGAATCCCGCTGAAACTCGCTGTTGATCGTGATCGGAGAAATTCACCTTTTGTTCTTTGGCCAGTCTGAAAAAATTGTTGCCAATGTCATAGGTCAATGAAAGCGCGTTGCCTTTGATGGCAGGTGAATCAGCCGTGAGTCTGCCTGACTTGCGTGACACATCGACAACCAAGCGTTCTGAACTGCTAATTTGCCAACGCCAAACACCGTGCGTCACGGTTTGACCTGTGTGCAGGCGATTGTCGCGAACGGTGAAGACATTGAAGATTTGCTTGTCGATGACTTTGGTGCCAAAACCAATGACATATGAATCGTTGGGGTCGAATGTCAAGTTGTAATAGTCTTTCAAATTGGTTCGACCCAAGCCGGTGAGAAGATAGGTCGATCCGCCAATTTGAAAATTCAATGAGCCACCCACAAATCCCTTGGATGCAATTTGGATAGAAGGCACCATTTGACCCCACTCAAAATTGGCACTGTACTCATAACCAAAACGCGTTTGCTGGAATTCATTGCCGCGCACATACTGCCCCACCCAGGTGGTGTGCGGCCCTAAATTGCCTCTTAAGTTGACATCTGCTGCATTGTTTTCGTGCTGCGTGACATACCAAGAAGGCGTGAACTTGAAGGACCACTCTGGTTCCTTCTGTGAATCTTGCGCAGAGGCCGCTGTCATGCCCAAGCTCAGCAGGCCCGAAACCAAGATAGCGCCCATCATTTTGTGTTTGTTTGGAGCAGTGATCAGTGAGTTCATTTTTCAAACCTTGAGAATGTGCTGGGCCAAAGCCTCGGCAACCTTGATGCCATCCACACCGGCAGACAATATACCGCCAGCATAACTTGCGCCTTCTCCTGCAGGATAAAGCCCTTGCGTATTTAAGCTTTGCAAGTTGTCTCCCCGCGTCATTTTAAGTGGCGAAGAGGTGCGCGTCTCAACGCCAGTCAGCACCGCATCGTTCATGTCATAAGCTTTGATTTTGCGGCCAAATACCGGCAGCGCTTCGCGCATGGCATCAATGGCATAGGCTGGCAGGACATACGACAAGTCACCTAAGCGCACGCCTGGTTTGTAGGATGGCATCACTGTGCCAAATGCTTTGGAAGCGCGTGCTTTTAAAAAGTCGCCCACCAATTGACCGGGGGCCGTGTAATTTTCACCGCCTGCAACAAAGGCTTTGGACTCTAATTGCCGTTGCAACACAATGCCAGCCAAGGGGTGATACGCCTTGGGTTTTTGCTGCGCCATGGCTTGTGCTTGAGACGCCCACTTCAAACCATCTTGCTCACCAAAAGCAGCTTGCCATGAAGCCGTGTCTAGCGGGTAATCGGACGGCTCAATGGCTACCACCATGCCCGCGTTGGCATTGCGCTCGTTGCGCGAGTACTGGCTCATGCCGTTGGTGACCACGCGCCCAGCTTCGCTGGTGGCCGCCACCACGGTGCCGCCAGGGCACATGCAAAAGCTGTAAACCGCGCGGCCGTTTTGCGCGTGGTGAACCAATTTGTAATCGGCTGCACCCAGCAAGGGGTTACCAGCATGGCGGCCCCAACGTGCCGCATCAATGACGCTTTGCGGGTGTTCAATGCGCACACCGACCGAAAAGGCTTTGGCTTCCATGTAAACGCCGCGCTCGTACAGCAGGGTGAAGGTGTCGCGGGCGCTGTGCCCCAAAGCGAGCACCACATGTTGCGTAGCCAGATGTGTTCGCACACCTGTATGACGATCTTCGATGTGCAGGCCCGTGACGTGTCGGCCTGAAGGCGTGCTTTCAATGTCGATGTCAACCACGCGTTGTTCAAAACGAACTTCACCACCCAATGCGATGATTTGCTCGCGCAAGTTTTCTACAACCTTCACCAATTTGAAAGTGCCAATGTGAGGGTGCGCTGCAAACAAGATGTCGCTGGGAGCGCCGGCTTGCACAAACTCGTTCATGACTTTGCGGCCCAAATGACGCGGGTCTTTGATTTGGCTGTAAAGCTTGCCGTCTGAAAAAGTGCCCGCACCACCTTCGCCAAACTGCACATTGCTTTCGGGCTTGAGGGTTTGCTTGCGCCATAAACCCCAAGTGTCTTTGGTGCGTTGTCGCACGGGGCTGCCACGTTCAATCACGATGGGCTTGAAGCCCATTTGCGCCAAGCTCAAGGCTGCAAAAATGCCGCAAGGCCCAAAGCCCACCACCACAGGTCGCTCGCCTTCTTGCAGACCAAAATTGGCAGGCGCATGGCAGGGTGCCTGCCATGTCATGTTGGGGGTGGCTTGAATGTGAGGATGCTTTGGAAACTGAGCCAGCAGCGGTGCTTCAGCCTGAGCGTTTTTCAAAGTCAGATCCACGATGAACACCGCCAACAAATCAACTTTGCGTGCATCGAAGCTTCGCTTGAAAACATGCAGTTGGTCGATGTCTTCGGAATCAATGCCCAGCGCATGCGCAGCCAGTTTTCTCAATGCAGCTTCAGGGTGTGGCGCTGGAATGCGGTCTTCGTCGGTTTCAGACGGTGCATCCGCTGCGCGGCGAACCTCCACCGGCAAAGCGTTCAAGGGCAGTTTCAGTTCTGAAATTCGAATCATGGCAATCGGTAGTGGGGCTTGTGGTTATCAAGCAGACCCAGCGATTATCGCGCGAGATGCCAATAGAGGAAATCCCTCTTGGCATCAACACGCCATGAGAAGCAGAAAGCTTAGTTTGGCAAGAAGCCTTCAATCGACAAGTAACGCTCGCCTGTGTCGTAGTTAAAGCCAAGCACTGTTGCGCCCGCAGGCAAGTCTTTCAATTTCTGGGCAATGGCCGCCAAGGTGGCACCCGAAGAAATGCCCACCAGAAGGCCTTCTTCACGGGCTGAACGGCGTGCATATTCGCGCGCGTCTTCGGCCTCAACCTGAATCACGCCGTCTAGCAAACTGGTGTCGAGGTTTTTAGGGATGAAGCCCGCGCCAATGCCTTGAATAGGGTGCGGTGCGGGTGAGCCGCCTGAAATGACGGGCGAGGCAGTGGGCTCTACAGCAAACACTTTGAGCTTGGGAAATTTGGCTTTCAAGACTTTGGCCGTGCCAGTCAAATGGCCGCCAGTGCCAACGCCGGTGATGATGGCATCCATGCCATCTGGAAAGTCTGCCAAAATTTCTTGGGCTGTGGTGCGCACATGCACATCGATGTTGGCAGGGTTTTCAAACTGCTGTGGCATCCAAGCACCGGGCGTGCTGGCCACCAATTCTTCGGCCCGAGCGATTGAGCCCTTCATGCCTTTTTCACGAGGTGTGAGATCAAAGCTGGCGCCATAGGCCAACATCAAACGGCGGCGCTCGATCGACATGCTGTCGGGCATGACCAAGACCAATTTGTAGCCCTTGACCGCAGCCACCATGGCCAAGCCAATGCCCGTGTTGCCCGAGGTGGGCTCGATGATGGTGCCTCCAGGTTGGAGGGCGCCGGATTTTTCGGCGTCTTCGACCATGGCCAAGGCAATGCGGTCTTTCACAGAACCGCCGGGGTTGCTGCGCTCCGATTTGATCCACACATTGGCATTGGCACCAAACAGTTTGTTGATGCGAATGTGCGGCGTGTTGCCAATGGTTTGCAAGACGTTTTGAGCTTTCATGGTCTTTGTCCTTGTGTTTTTTCAATGAGATTGGAACGGCTGTGACTGATTTTGACCTACTTGTTGTGTCAATTACGGCATATGCATATGCCGCAAGGCGATAATGGCGTTGTGAAGCCTGCCAGACCGTCGCTGGTGCAAGCTGCAAAGCCATTGCGCAAGAGTTTCTTGGGCAATGGGCCGAAAGGCCGCACTGGAGGAACGTCCGGACTGCACAGGACAGCGTAGGAGGTAACACCTCTCCACCGAAAGG
>CANFJC010000037.1 GCA_947447245.1 Comamonadaceae bacterium | reverse complement strand
GTACAAAACATGGGCACCTACCGGTGTGCGCTCAAAGCACCTGATCGCATGGTCGTTCGCATGGCCACGCGAGTGGGCGGGGCTGGCGGTTATTTGCATTACCAAGCTTGGAAGAAGGCAGGTCACAAAACCATGCCATGTGCCGTTGTTTTGGGGTGCCCGCCTTATGTGGCTTTCATGGGCCCGCAAAAATTGCCAATTGGCATGGATGAATTCGATGTGGCGGGTGGCTTGGCGGGTGTGCCCATTCAAGTGACTCAAGCGCGAACTGTGAATTTGCGAGTTCCGGCACAAGCTGAAATCGTGATTGAAGGTCAAATTGATTTAGACATGCTGGAGCCCGAAGCCCCCTTTGGTGAATCGCATGGTCATGTGGCTTTAGAAGAGTTCAATTTGCCCATGAAGATCACGGCCATCACGCACCGCTTCAAGCCCGTCATTCCTTCTTACATCAGCCAGGTTGCACCCAGTGAATCCAGTGTGATCAAACGCGTGGCTTATGAGCCTTTGTTTTTGGCGCATTTGAGAAGCTCCTTGGGCATTCGCGGTGTCAAGAAAGTCTCCTTGCATGAACCTCTGACGGGTTTGTTGCGGGTCACCATTGTCACTTTTGAAAAGACAACACCCAAAACAGAAATTTGGCGTGCACTTTATGGCGCTGCTTTTTTCAAAGGCGATTGCGGCAAGATTGTGATCGCAGTGAACGACGACATTGACCCCGACAATGCAGACGCCTTGTTATGGGCCATGGCATACCGCATGAACCCCACGGCAGATGTCCGAACCCTAGACCATCGCGGTCAAGGTCACGGACCTAAGCGAGAGAACGATGGTGAAGAAGATTCCACCCTGCTGATGGACGCCACCATGAAAGGCGACATGCCGCCCTTGGCCTTGCCTACCAAAGACTACATGGAGCGATCGAAGGCGATTTGGGAGGAGCTTGGCCTGCCTAAACTGCGGCCCCAAGCTCCTTGGTTTGGTTATTCCTTAGGTGACTGGCTGCCCCAATGGGACGCTGCAGCAGAGCGAGCAGCCACGGGCCGATATTTGGAAAATGGACAAATCAGTCTTAAGCAGCAACGCAATGACGTCAAAGCTGAATCGAAATTCAGGCCAGACGAAGCGGGTTGATCTAACCTTCATGACCCAACAGGCAATTCAATGAGCACTTCCAGTTCTTCTAACAACCCACGGCGATTGATTGTCGGCATCAGTGGTGCTTCAGGCATTGTCTACGGCGTTCGCATTCTCCAAGTCTTGCAGCACTCAGGCATTGAAACCCATTTGGTCATGAGCGAATCAGCGCGCATGACCCTGTCCACCGAGCTGGACATGGGCGTGAAAGAAGTAGAGGCCCTTGCCACCGAAGTTCACAGTGCTAAAAACATTGGCGCCACCATTGCCTCAGGTTCTTTTAAGACCATGGGCATGGTGGTTGCACCTTGCTCCATCAAATCTTTGTCTGAAATTGCCTACGGCATGACGAGTGGACTGCTTTCCCGAGCTGCCGACGTGGTGCTGAAAGAGCGCAGAAGATTGGTGCTCATGATTCGCGAAACACCGCTTCACAGCGGACACCTTCGCACCATGTTGCAAGCTTCAGAAAATGGCGCCATTTTGATGCCGCCGGTGCCGGCGCTTTATGCACGCCCAAAATCCATTGATGACATGGTGAACCACACGGTGGGCCGCTGCCTTGATTTGTTTGACATCGAGACTGATTTGGTCAAACGTTGGGCGGGTATGGGACAAGACAAGTAAAGTTTTCAACTTTATTCACACTCAAGAATTGACCATGCAAACTTTGTTTGTTTATTACAAGTTACCCATTGCTGAACACGCGCAGTGGCGACCGCTTGTTGAAGCCTTTCAAGTTGAATTGAAGCACAAGTGGTCGGGCCTCAGTGCTGTGTTGATGCAACGACCAGAAGCCACGCCAGATGGCATCGAAACCTGGATGGAAATCTACAGCCACAAAGAAGGTGTGACGCAAGAGATGATGGACAGCATTGCAGCTGAAGCCATTGCTCATGGCTTGCCACCAAAAAGAATGTCTGAGTTTTTTATTCCACTGCGTTAATCCATTTTTAACCTGTCTATTTGAGGAGCACAAAGATGACAGAACCAAAGCAACAGGGACATTCACCTGAATCTCGATCCACAGATGTGCCGTTGGCAAGACGCGGTTTTTTAGGTGGCGTATTGGCCTCTGGTGCAGCAGCTGCCAGTGCCGCTGCAACTCTTGCCTCTTCATCGGCGCATGCCGCAGAACCGGCTAAACCTTCGGCATTGCCGCCTTCCGCCAAAGGCGCTCAGGCCGAAACGGGCATCCCCCCAGATCTTGGCCATGGCCAAGGCATGCCGGGCTCAGACTTTATGGTGGACGTGATCAAGTCGCTTGACATTAAATACCTGCCGTCCAATTGCGCTTCAAGTTTCAGAGCATTGCATGAGTCGCTGATTGACTATGGTGGTAACACCAAACCAGAATTTCTAACCTGCATGCACGAAGAGTCCGCAGTGGCCATGGGGCATGGTTATTTCAAGGCCTCTGGTAAACCCCTGTTAACGCTGTGTCACGGCACTGTGGGTTTGCAACATGCCTCCATGGCCATTTACAACGCTTGGTGTGACCGGGTGCCTGTCATTGTGGTGGGCGGAAACGACATGGACGCAGCTTATCGGCCACCCGGTGTGCCCACCTTCCATGCCGCGCAAGACATCAACGCCATGGTGCGTGACTACACAAAATGGGATGACACGCCAGTTTCACTGCAACACTTTTCACAGTCATTTGTGCGTGCTTACAAAATTGCCATGACGCCGCCTTACGGTCCAGTGGCAATTTCTTTAGATGCAGCATTGCAAATGGCGCCGGTGCATTTGCACGAAGGCAAAATGCCTTACATCCCCAAATACATTCCAACTTCACCGCCACAAGGCGATTCGGGTGCGGTGAAAGAAGCTGCCAAGTTGTTGGTGCAAGCCAATAACCCTGTGATCGTGGTCGATCGCGCCGCCAGAACCCCCGAAGGTGTTGGTTTGTTGGTGCAATTGGCAGAGCTTTTACAGGCCAAGGTGATTGATCAGGGAAGTCGCATGAACTTTCCTAAAACACATTATTTGAGTGCACCTGCAACAGCCACTGCCAATGCAGATGTGATCATTGGTTTGGAGCTTTCAGACTTCTGGGCCACTGTCAATGCCTATACCGACAACAACTCCAATGACGGTCACGGAACCAATGCTTCACGCATCAAACCACAAACCAAACTCATCAGCATCAACTCTGTCGATCTCTTAACGAAGTCGAATTACCAAGACTTCCAACGCTTCCAGGTGGTTGATGTGCAAATGGCTGCCGACGCGCAAACCACCTTGCCATCTTTGATTGAAGCGGTTCGCTCTGCAATGCCCGCCGATAAAAAAGACCTCATTGCCAAGCGAGGCGAATTGCAGCGCAAGGCTTATGAAGAAGATAAAGTTCGCACCCGCACTGCCGCTGCCTTAGGATGGAATGAGAGCCCCATCAGCACGGCGCGTTTGGTGATGGAGACCTTTGCTGCCGTTAAAAATGAAGATTGGGCCTTGGTCGCTTCAGAAGGCAATGTGAGCAATTGGCCCACACGTTTATGGCCCATGGAAAAACACCATCAGTGGCTAGGTCGCTCGGGCGGTTATGGCGTGGGCTATGGTGCACCAGCTTCTGTGGGCGCTGCACTGGCCAACCGCGATTTGGGTCGGTTCTCGGTCAGCATTCAATCGGATGGCGATTTGATGTTTGCACCTGGCGTGCTGTGGACCGCTGCAAAACACAAAATTCCTTTGCTGTCCGTCATGCACAATAACCGGGGCTACCACCAAGAGGTGATGCACGTCCAACGTTTAGCCAATTTCAGAAACCGCAAAGTCAATCTTGACGGCGACATGGGACCTGTAGGAACAAGTATTGAAAATCCTGATATTCAATACCACGAGCTGGCCAAGTCGATGGGCTGGTGGGCCAAGGGTCCGATCAAAGATCCGGCGCAATTGGCATCTGCATTGAAAGAAGCTGTGGCGGTGGTCAAGTCTGGTCATCCTGCCTTGTTGAATGTGTGGACTCAACCCCGCTGATCCAAGGAGACTCTTATGAAATTACATCAAATCAAGATCATCGCGGGACTGTCCTTGTTGGCATTTTCGGGCATCACACTGGCTCAGACTTCGAACACATCAGCAGAAAAAGGCAAGCAAGCCTATGTCAAAAATGGCTGCTGGCAGTGCCATGGCTTTGTGGGGCAGGGCGGCATAGCAGGTGCCAAACTTGCGCCAGATACAAAACCCATCGAATATTTCCAAGCCTTTGTGCGCCATACCAACGGCCCCATGCCGCCTTACAGCGAAAAGATTCTTTCTAATCAAGATTTGAGCGATATTCACGCCTACCTGAAGTCAATTCCCAAGGGCCCTGACTACAAAACTTTACCTTTGTTGAACTGAATGGGATTTTCAATTCATTGAGCGACTGATTTTCCCCCATGCAGGCCTTGCCGGCACATGACACAATGTGCCTCATGGCCTGTTATTTTTTCCAAAGCAGTAATTGAGAAACTGAGCGCATGCAGCAAGATATTTTGATCAATTGGTCGCCTCAAGAAACACGCGTCGCGGTGGTGGAGCAGGGCGCGGTTCAAGAGTTGCATGTGGAGCGTTCCTTAGAACGTGGCTTGGTCAGCAACATTTATCTCGGAAAAGTGGCCCGCGTGTTGCCTGGCATGCAGTCGGCCTTCATTGACATTGGCCTAGAGCGAGCTGCTTTTTTGCACGTGGCAGATGTTTGGCAAAGACAGCCTGAGGGCGAACCGCCTCAAGTCGCACGCAGCAGCCAGACTTTGGTCCCTATTGAGAAGCAAGTGTTTGAAGGCCAAGCCTTGATGGTGCAAGTGGTCAAGGATCCCATCGGTACCAAGGGCGCTAGGCTTTCAACCCAAATCAGCATTGCAGGACGTCATTTGGTCTTTTTGCCGCAAGACGACCACATTGGCGTGTCACAAAAAATTCCTTCAGATCAGCGCGACGCATTAAGAGCGCGTTTGCAAAATTTGGTTGGTACACAAGGGGGCGGATTTATATTGCGTACCAATGCAGAAGATTCCAGCGATGCAGAGTTAGGTGAGGACATTGCTTATCTTCGCAAAACTTGGGCGCGAATCAAAGAAGCCTCTGTCAAGCTTCCGGTGCAGTCATTGCTGCACCAAGACCTCACGCTTTTACAAAGAGTATTGCGAGATCTTGTCGGTGAAGGCACGCAAACCATTCGCATTGACTCGAAAGAACAATTTGAGCATTTGTCCGCCTTTGCCAAAGAGTTTATGCCGGCTTCTGCAGCGCGCCTTCAACTCTACAAAGGTGAACGTCCTATTTTCGATTTGTATTCAATCGACGAGGAAGTGGCCAAAGCTTTAGGACGCCGGGTTGAATTGAAGTCGGGGGGCTACCTCATCATTGACCAAACCGAAGCCCTGACCACCGTGGATGTGAACACAGGTGGCTATGTGGGTGCACGCAATTTTGATGACACCATCTTCAAAACAAATCTTGAAGCAGCGCATGCCATTGCCCGGCAACTTCGCTTGCGAAATTTGGGCGGTATCATCATTGTCGACTTCATTGACATGTCCCGAGAGGAGCATCAAACCGCTGTGCTTGATGAGTTCAAAAAACAATTAAGCCGCGATCGCGTCAAAACCATGGCGGGCGGATTTTCGCAATTGGGTTTGTTGGAAATGACGCGCAAGCGAACACGTGAATCCTTGTCGCACATGCTGTGTGAACCGTGTCCAAGTTGTGATGGCAAAGGCAGTGTCAAAACCAACCGGACGGTGGTTTACGATATTTTGCGTGAAATATTGCGCGAGGCGCGTCAATTCAATCCGCGAGAGTTTAGAGTGGTGGCCGCGCCTGCTGTCATTGAGTTGTTGCTTGATGAAGAGAGCCAACATCTTGCTGCGCTGTCTGATTTCATTGTCAAGCCCATTTCGCTCCAGAGCGAAAGCGCCATGGGTCAAGAGCAATACGACATTGTGTTACTTTGATTCAAGCGGCATCGCTTTTGTGGTGCAGCCTTGAATAAACTCCACCGGCCTTCAAAAGCTCTTCGTGCCGGCCTTGCTCCACAATTTCGCCGTTGGACATGACGATCACTCTGTCGGCATGTTCGATGGTGGAGAGTCGGTGCGCAATGATCAAGGTGGTGCGGCCCTTCATCAGATTGTGCAATGCATCTTGCACCCAACGTTCTGATTCATTGTCCAAGGCGGATGTGGCTTCGTCCAAAATGAGGATGGGTGCATTTTTATAAAGTGCTCGGGCAATGGCCAAGCGCTGTCGCTGCCCACCTGAGAGTTCGGTGGCGTTGTGTCCCAGCACGGTGTCCATGCCTTGAGGCAGTTTGCCTACGTGCTCGTCAAGGTTGGCCGCTGCCAAACATGTTTGTATTTTGGCGCGATCAATTTCCTGTCCCAATGCAATATTGGCGGCCACGGTGTCGTTCAGCATGACCACATCTTGACTCACCATGGCGAATTGTTGACGCAATTGTTGGAGTGGCCAATCTTGAATGTCAGTGCCCTGCAACACAACTTGTCCAGAACTTGGCTGTACAAACCGAGGTAACAAATTGACCAAGGTGGTTTTGCCTGAGCCGCTGGTGCCCACAAAGGCCACAGTTTCACCAGACTGAATGCTCAAGCTTAAATTGTTCAAGGCAGGCGAAGCATCGGCCGCATATTGAACATGGACATTTTGAAACTCAATGCGGGGCCCCGTGCTTGGGTGTGATTCGGTGTTTTGACTTTGAACTTTTTGGCCAGCTGCCTGACCATCAACTTCAACTTGAACCTCTTCCAATAAGCGCAGACCTCGCTCAAGCGCGGCCAAACCTCGCGTGACAGGGGTTGCTATATCGGCCAGTCTCTTGATGGGCGAGACCAGCATCAGCATGGCCGTGATGAAAGCCACAAAGCCACCGACTGTGGCGCCTTGCAAGCCAGTTCGGCTTTGAATCAAGGCAACCACCAACACGGTGGACAAAGCCACTGCGGCCATCAGCTGTGTGAGGGGTGACATGGCAGCCGATGCAATGGTCGATTTCAAGGCCAAACTTCTGAGGCGTTGGCTGAGCGCTTGGAAACGATTGAGTTGACTTTCCTGGGCGCCGTGAAGTCGAACCATGCGGTGCGCCAACACATTTTCTTCCACCACATAGGCCAAATTGTCAGTGGCAGATTGGCTGTCACGGGTCAAACCGTACAGGCGCTTGGAGAGCTTCTTCATGATCCAAGCGGAGCCAGGGACCACAATGAAAACCAACATGGTCAGTTTCCAGTTCAAAAACATCAAGTAGCCAATCAAGGCCAGCAGCGTAAAGCCATCTCTTGAGAGACCCAACAGCGCTGAAATTAATTGCGTCGCGCCAGTTTGAACCTCATAGACCAAGGTGTTGGACAAGGCACTTGCAGATTGTTTGCTGAAAATGGACATGTCAGCCTGCATCAATCTGCGAAACAAAGCTTCACGCAATGCTTGCATGCCGTCATTGGCAATGCGAGCCAGAGCGTATTGAGATACAAAAAATGCCAGGCCTCTGACGAAAAAAATTCCAATGACGGCAGTTGGCACCATCCACAGGGGCAGGCTGTTTTCGGCAAAGCCCTCGTCCAGCAAAGGTTTGAAGAGGGCTGGAATGAGGGGCTCAGTGGCTGCAGCAACCAGTGTTGCCAAGATGGCCAGCGCCCAAGCGCCGTGCTGTTTGCCAAAATAAGGCCAAAGACGGCGCATCCGGCTCAGGTAGCTTAAGCCCTGTGGGGAGCTGTCTTGGGCGTTTTGTGTCATTGAATTGATTTTAACGCGTGTCACAATGCTAAATTAACGGTGTATGGACCAGCTAATCCTATGAAAAAGACCTCATTTCTGACCTATTTTTCGCCTTTCAAAGCGCATTTCAGTGCTTTCTTGTTGAGCTGTGTCTTTGCCTCGAGTGCGGCATGGGCCCAGTTCAAAGTCGATGTCTCTGGCGTTGGCTTGACGCAAGTTCCCATTGCCATTGCCAGTTTCAAGGGCGAGGAAACTGCGCCGCAAAAGACGTCGGCCATCTTGTCAGCAGATTTGGAAAGAAGTGGTCAATTCAGGGCGGTCCCTAACTTGGGTTTAAGCATGGACGAGTTGTCTAGGCCTGATCTTGCTTTGTTGCGTCAGAAAAGTGCCGATGCCCTCGTGGCGGGCAGCTCAACCCGCTTGGCCGATGGTCGCTACGAAGTCCGAGCCAAGTTGTGGGACGTGGTTTCGGGTCAAGAGCGAGGTGACTACCGGGAAACCGTTGCCGCTGCAGACTTGCGTTTATCGGCACACCGTTTGGCTGACTGGGTCTATGAAAAACTGACTGGTGAGAAAGGCGTCTTTGCGACCCGCATTGCTTACATCACCAAAACCACAAGTAAATACAGTCTTTGGATTGCCGACTCTGATGGCGAGAACGCTCAGTCTGCACTGACCAGTGCAGAGCCCATCATTTCACCATCGTGGTCACCCAAGGGCAATCAGTTGGCCTATGTTTCTTTTGAGTCTCGCAAGCCCGTTATTTATGTGCATGAGTTGGCCACAGGCAAACGCAAAATCATGGCCAACTTCAAAGGCTCGAACAGTGCCCCGGCATGGTCGCCTGATGGGCGTTCATTGCTAGCCACTTTGAGCCGCGATGGCGGCTCTCAGTTGTACCAAATTGATGTTGCTTCCGGTGAAGCCAAACGCTTAACCCAAAATTCAGGGATCGACACTGAGCCTAGCTTTTCGCAAGATGGCTCGAAGATTTACTTTGTCTCTGATCGAGGAGGCAGCCCTCAAATTTACAAAATGAATGACACAGGTTCGGGGGTTGAAAGAGTCACTTTCAGCGGAAGTTACAATATCTCACCTGCACTTAGCCCAGATGGGCGGTGGCTGACATACATCTCACGTGTTGGGGGGCAGTTCAAAGTTCAAGTGATGAACTTGAGCACCGGCCAGACAAGTGCCATCACTGAAACCACAGCCGATGAGCGCCCTAGCTTTGCACCCAACAGCAAATTGATTGTTTTTGCCACCGTGCTCCAAGGACGCGAGGCGCTCATGACAACGACTTTAGACGGCAAGATCAAAGCCCGACTGTCTGGACAAAGTGGTGATATTCGCGAGCCCGCCTGGGGTCCTTACCGTTAATTTTTTTCAAATTGGAGTTTTTCATGATCAAACGCAGTCTTTGGATTTTGGCATTGACAGCGGCCCTTGCTGCCTGCTCGTCGGGCGTCAAATTGAACGAGGTACCTGTTGAAGACAAAAACGCTTCTGCTACGGCCGTCGCCCCTCCCACCGATGCCGCACAGAGCAGTGTTGCTGCTGTTGTGGGCGGCAAAGCGGGTGCACAAGGTGTTGCACCTGCTGGTGTGAATGTGGTGTACTTTGACTACGACAGTTTCACTTTGAAACCAGAAGCCCGCGCTGTCTTGGAGCGCAATGCGGCTCATCTGCAATCCAACAAGCAGTTTAAAGTTCAACTTGAAGGCCACACAGACGAGCGTGGCGGTCGTGAATACAATTTGGCCTTGGGTCAAAAACGTGCTGAAACGGTTCGCCGCGCCTTGACCTTGTTGGGCGTCAGCGATGCCCAACTTGAAGCAGTGAGTTTCGGCAAAGAAAAGCCCGCAGATTCCGGTTCCGATGACGCGGCGTATGCCAAAAATCGCCGTGTTGAAATCAAATACTGATTGAATCTGTCTTATGCGAAATCGGGCTTATTTATCCTTCCTTCAATTGGGCTTGGCATGCTGCTTGTCTGGCTTTAGTTTGCTGGCCAATGCGGCCTTGTTTGGAGACGATGAAGCCCGGCGTGCCATTTTGGATTTGCGGCAGCGCGTTGAAACAATGCAGCAAACCATCAATGCGCAAGCTGCTGAAAATGTGAAAGCCCAAGCCATAGAGAATGCCAACTTAAAGGGCAGTTTGCTTGAATTGCTCAATCAAATTGATGGTTTGAAATCTGAGCAAGCCAGGCTTCGCGGCACTTTGGAAAATTTGCTGCGTGAGTTGTCAGAAATTCAGCTGAAACAAAAGGACATTCTGCAAAGTGTAGACGCGCGCTTGAACAGGTTTGAGCCCGTCAAAATTGTTTTGGATGGTCTTGAATTCCAAGCAGAACCTGCCGAGAAGAAGCAATTTGACAACGCACTGGCTGTCTTTCGAACTGGTGATTTTGCTGCAGCGCAAAGTAGCTTATTGGGCTTCTTGCTAAGTTATCCCAGCAGTGGTTATGCATCTTCTGCTCTGTTTTGGTTGGGCAATGCACAATACGCCACCAAAGACTACAAAGAGTCGATGATCAATTTTCGAAAGCTCTTAAACATTGCGCCTCTTCATACCCGAGCGCCAGAGGCCATGTTGGCCATCTCGAATTGCTTGGTTGAGCTTAAGGACTTGAAGGCCGCCAGAAAAGCCATGGAAGATTTGATCAAATCGCATCCCAACAGCGATGCCGCACAAACGGCCAAAGACCGACTCAGTCGCTTGAAATAATTTGGCATGAATGAATCTCAACTCGCCCATTTGAATTGGTTGGTCTTGAGTTCAACGGCGGTGGTCTCACTTTTCTTGGGTGCTCTTTTTCACCGTTCTCATTTTTGTACCATGGGCGCAGTCAGCGATGTGGTCGTGATGGGAAGTTTTGACCGCATGCGTCAGTGGGCGCTTGCCTTGGCAGTTGCCATTTTCGGATTTGGCTGCATGGCTTATGCCGGCCTCATCAACCCCCTTCAATCGATTTATGCCACCAAAGATCTCCTCTGGCTTTCATCCCTGCTGGGTGGCTTGTTGTTCGGCTGGGGCATGGTTTGGGCTTCTGGCTGCGGGTCTAAGACCCTGGTTCGTTTAGGTGCTGGTAATTTGAAAGCTCTGTGGGTATTGCTCGTCATGGGCGTTGTTGCGCTTTCTGCCATGAAGGGAATCTTGGCCGTCTGGCGTGTTCAATACGTCGACGTCATGAAAATAGAATTGCCGCAAGGCCTGTTTGCCGGTGAGTGGCTCAGCCATTATTTGAATATTCCGCTGCAAGTTGGCATGCTGGTCGCGGCTTGCACAGTTTCTGTGCTCTTGCTGGTGTGGATTTTGAAAGATCAAAATTTCATCACGCTGCACAATGTGTTGACGGGTGTTTTGGTGGGCCTTGTCATTTGTGTTGTCTGGTGGATTTCCGGCGTTTTAGGTCACGGCATGGAACACCCAGAAACACTCGAGGAATTTTTCCTTGCCACTTCAAGCCGCAAAATGGAAGCCCTCAGTTTTACGGGTCCGGTGGCTTTAACTTTAGACGCGTTGATGTACTTCAGCGATGGCACCAAGCGCCTCACCATGGGTTTGATCAGCGTGATGGGTGTGTGTGCCGGCTCCTTCATCAGTGCTTGGCTTCAAGGGACCTTGAAGCTAGAGGGCTTTACCAACGCAGCCGACATGCGCCGCCATCTGGTGGGTGCCAGCTTGATGGGAATGGGCGCTGTGCTTGCCATGGGTTGTTCCATTGGACAGGGCTTAAGCGGCCTTTCTACCCTCAGCTTAAGCAGTTTGATTGCAAGCTTGGCCATCGTTGCAGGTGCCTATGCGGCCTTGCAATTCGATTTGCGCCAAGCTTGATGCAGCTTTGGCGTATTTAAAACGATCTCCGTGACGCAAACCAATATTTCCAGTCGACGGTTTGGTGGCATGGCCAGACTGTATGGTTTAACGGGTGCCGATCAAATTGCACGTTCACATGTGTTGATTGTGGGCATTGGTGGGGTGGGTTCCTGGATCGCTGAAGCATTGGCCAGGAGTGGCGTTGGTGAGTTGACTTTGGTTGACATGGACCACATTGCTGAATCCAACATCAATCGCCAAATCCATGCTTTAGAAAGCACACTGGGACAAGCCAAAGTACTGGCCATGAAAGAAAGAATTGCGCTGATCAATTCAGAATGCCGTGTGCATGTTGTCGATGACTTCGTGACCCCTGAAAACTGGTTAGAACTCGTTGCCAACATCCAGTCATCTTCTTCAAGCTTGATGCCTTTAACGGCCGTCGTAGATGCATGTGATCAAATCAAAGCCAAAGTGGCCATGGCCGATTGGGCCATTCGCCAAAAAGTTTTCATGGTCACACTGGGCGCTGCTGGCGGAAAGCGTGAAGGCCATCGTGTTGAACAAGCCGATCTGTCGCAGGTCACTCACGATCCCTTGTTGTCTCAATTGCGTTACCGACTGAGAAAAGAAAAGGGCGCTGCCAAAGAGGGCAAAAAAATGGGCGTGCGTTGCGTGTTCAGTCGCGAGAATGTTGCGCCTCCCGATGCTTCCTGCCAAGTGGAGGGCGATGGCACACTCAACTGCCATGGCTATGGATCGGCCGTTACCGTGACTGCGACCTTTGGCTTGGTCGCTGCTTCTTTGGTCGTAAATTTTCTTGCGACGGGCTTGGCAAACCCCAAAATATGAAGCTATAATTTAAGGCTTGAGTAGATGGGTCGGTAGCTCAGTCGGTAGAGCAGCGGACTTTTAATCCGTTGGTCGCGAGTTCGAATCTCGCCCGACCCACCAAATACTCAAACCTCTCTTAAAAACCCCGCAAAGCTTGCTCTGTGGGGTTTTTTCTTGCGTGTGCTTTTAACCCTGTCATCCAGTTTCGCCATCAAGTCTGTAGCGATAAGGCCTTCATAATTAAGCTTCCTGATGAAGCCTTTCCAGTTCCTCTGACCAAGCCAGCCACTGAACTTCCAAGGCGTCAAGGTCCGTGTTAACCGTTTTGAGAAGTTTGCCTGCCTCCGCAATTTCTGTTGGAGACAGCGGAGTTGCAAGTTTGCTTTCCAAGGCTAATTTTTCGGCCTCTAACTTCGCAATTTTTTGATCAGCTTGCTCGATCGATTTTTTCAAAGGTTTGAGAAGGGCAGACTTCTGTTGACGTTGAAGTGCGTCTTCCTTTTTTTGATCTGGCGTTCGGTTGGCCATCTTGGCTATCGGCTTTTGAGCCTCAGGCATCACAACAGCTGGGGCCACCACTGGCGCATCTGCCACATTGTTTTTGGCTTCCTCGCGCAAGCGTTTGGACTCTTCTAACAAATAACGCTGGTAATCGTCTAGGTCGCCATCAAATGGTTTGATTTCTCCGCGGCCAACCAACCAAAATTCATCACAAACGGCTCTCAACAAGGCGCGATCGTGGCTGACCAACATCACGGTGCCTTCAAATTCGTTCAAGGCCATGGACAAGGCCTCGCGTGTAGCCAAGTCCAAGTGGTTGGTGGGCTCATCCAGCAACAAAAGGTTAGGGCGCTGCCACACAATCATGGCCAACACCAGCCTGGCTTTTTCACCACCACTCATGGAGCCCACGTTTTGCTTAACCATGTCACCGGTGAAGTTGAAAGTGCCTAAAAAATTTCGCAGATCTTGTTCTCGAGAAGACTGACCCGGTGTAGCGCCCAGCTCTTTGACCAAGCGAATCATGTGTTCTAGCGGATTGTCGGCAGGGTGCAAGACGTCCAGCTCTTGCTGTGCGAAATAGCCAATGTTCAGGCCCTTGCCTTCAGTCAGTTCGCCAGACAAAGCCTTGATGCTGCGGGCAATGGTTTTGACCAAAGTAGATTTGCCTTGCCCGTTGGCACCCAAGATGCCGATGCGCTCGCCCGCCAAAACAGATTTGTTGACTTGCTTCACAATGACTTTGTCGATGCCATCGACTGAATAGCCCAGATTGGCATTGGTGATCGCCAGCATGGGGTTTGGCAAATTTTGGGGTTCTTTGAATTCAAAGGTGAAATCGGCATCCGCCAGAACGGGTGCAATTTTTTCCATGCGTTCCAGCGCCTTGACGCGACTTTGAGCCTGTTTGGCTTTGCTGGCTTTGGCCTTGAATCGGTCAATGAACTTTTGCAAATGTGCAATCTTGTCTTGCTGCTTTGAAAAGGAGGCTTGTTGCAATTCAAGTTGCTGTGCTCGCAGGGTTTCAAACGCGCTGTAATTGCCGCCATACCGGTTGAGTTTGGCGTGTTCAATGTGCAGCGTGACGTCCGTGACGGCATCTAGAAATTCTCGGTCGTGGCTGATCACAACCATGGTGCCCATATAACGTTTAAGCCATGCCTCTAGCCAAACCAAGGCATCCAAATCCAAGTGGTTGGTGGGCTCGTCCAAAATGAGCAAGTCAGAGGGGCACATCAAAGCGCGCGCCAATTGCAGACGCATTCGCCAGCCGCCAGAGAAACTGTTAACGGGGTGATCCAATTCGGCCGTTCGGAATCCCAAACCCAAAATCAAAGATTGAGCTCTTGGCACGGCGTCATGTTCGCCTGCATCTGCCAAGTCCACGTGAGCATGTGCCATCGCCATGCCATCTTCTGACAGTTCAGCTGCATGCAGCACAGCACGCAGCTCTGCCAATTTTGTATCGCCGCCCAGTACAAAATCCGTTGCACTTTCTTCTGTCTCTGGCATGTCTTGGGCCACCTGAGCCAATCGCCATTGCTTGGGAATTGAAAAGTCGCCACCGTCCTCATGCAAACTGCCATTGAAGAGCGCAAACAGGGTGGATTTGCCAGCGCCATTGCGGCCCACCAAGCCTACTTTTTCACCTGGATTGAGTGTGACGGAAGCCGCATCTAGCAAGACTTTGGCGCTGCGGCGCAGCGTGACATTTTTCAGTTGAATCATGAAAGGGTATGAGCATCGGCCGCGCTCAAGTGGCGACCGAGGAAGATCAGTTCT
>CANFJC010000036.1 GCA_947447245.1 Comamonadaceae bacterium | reverse complement strand
GTGTTTGAAACAAATCTAGCGTGCCAGCGCTCTCAACCACCGTGCCGCCGTACATCACCATGACACGGTCGACCTGATCGCGCATCAGGCCCAAGTCGTGGCTGATGAGCAGCAAGCCCATGCCATCTTCGGTGACCAGTTGACGAATCAATGACAGCACTTCTTTTTGCACCGTGACATCGAGCGCAGTGGTGGGTTCGTCAGCAATCAAAAGGTCGGGCTGACAGGCGAGAGCAATGGAGATCATCACACGTTGTCGCTGACCGCCCGAGAGTTGATGCGGGTAGGCCTCTAGCCGCTCCTTTGCTCGTGGCAATTGCACACGCTCTAACAGTTCAAGTGCACGTGCTTTGGCTGCAGCCAAACTCATGCCCTGATGCAACTGCAATGGTTCGGCAATTTGCTTCCAAATGGGGTGCAAAGGGTTGAGTGCTGTCATGGGCTCCTGAAAAATCATGGCCATTCGAGCACCACGCACTTTACACAGAGCAGCGTCGTTCAGGTGAGTGAGTTCTGTGCCGTTCAACCGAACAGAACCATTCTCTTGGGCACGTGCTGGCAGCAAGCCCATGATGGCCAATGCCGTGAGAGATTTGCCGCAACCGCTTTCCCCAATCAAGCCCAATGTTTCGCCGCGCTGCATGACAAAGCTCACACCGCGCAACGCATCCACATGGCCATGTGCGGTTTGAAGTGCCACACGCAAATCTTGGACTGCCAACAAGGGTGGCTGTTCGCAATGAGATGTAGCGTTTGAGTTCGTCATGCCGATGGATTTATCTTGTTCTGGACAAGCGCGGATCGAGCAGGTCACGAAGACCATCGCCCATGAGGTTCAAGCCCAGCACAGCCAGCGCAATGGCGACACCAGGATAGACCGCCAACATGGGGGCTTGAAACATTTGCGATTGCGCTTCGTTCAGCATTCGGCCCCAACTGGGTTGTGGGGGTTGTGTGCCCAAGCCTAAATAAGACAGGGCGGCCTCCGCCAAAATGGCAATGGCAAATTGCACCGTGGCTTGCACTATGAGCACGCTGGCAATATTGGGCAGCACATGTTCCCAAGTGATGGCCCATTTGCTTTTGCCTGCGGCCCTGGCCGCTAACGTGTAGTCACGCGTCCACACTGAATTGGCAGCACCTCGGGTGATGCGCGCAAATACTGGAATGTTGAAAATACCAATGGCTGTGATGCTGACCACCAAGCCTGGGCCGTAAATCGATGTGAGCAAGATGGCTGACAACAAGGCCGGAAACGCAAAGGTGAAATCGGCAGCGCGCATCACCACTTCTTCAACCCATCCCCGCTTGGCAGAGGCCAGCAAACCCAGCGGAACCCCAGCCCCTAAGCCAATGCCCACGGCAATGAATCCCACCAGCAATGAATTTTGACTGCCTACCAATAACAAGGAGGCAATGTCACGTCCCAAACTGTCGGTGCCAAACCAATGTTTTCCGCTGGAAGCTGCCAATTTATTCGGAATGTCAATGTCGCCCACAGGATAAGGTGACCAAAACATTGATACGACAGCACTGACAAGCAGCAAGAAAACCACAGCAGATCCCGCCACAAAACTGGGATGTTGGATAGCGCGTTTGAAAGCGTGGTACATGCTGCTCACGAGCCTGCGGCGACTGTCTTGATGCGTGGATCGATCCACGCATAAAGCAAGTCAATCAAAAAATTAATCAATATGACCATGGCCGACAACAGCATGACCACATCGCGCACCACGATCAAATCGCGGTTGGCAATGGCCTGAAAAATGAGCCGCCCAATGCCGGGCAAGACAAACACGTTTTCAATCACGATGGCGCTGGTAATCAGATTGCCAAATTGCAAACCCATGACCGTGACCACTGGAATCATGGCGTTGCGCAGCACATGGCCCCAAAGCACTTGCGACTTGGACAAACCCTTGGCCCGTGCGGTGCGCACATAGTCTTCCGACATCGATTCAATGACCGCAGACCGCGTGACCCGCGTGAGGATGGCCGTTTGCACGGCGGCCAAAGCCATGGCGGGCAAAAGAAGGGCTGCGACACCCGCCCAAATTCCACCGCCATCTTCTTCTGACCAACCTGGAAATCCGCCCGCACTCACCCATTGCAAATGCACTGCAAACAACAATATCAAAAGGATGGCCAACCAAAAATTGGGCAAGGCCAAACCCAATTGGCTGAGTGTCATCACACCGGCATCGGCCGCGCTGTTTTGTTTGGAAGCAGCATACAAGCCCAGCGAAAGCGCTATGAGCACCGTGAAACTCATGGCCATGATGGCCAAGGGCAGCGTCACATGCATGCGCTCCAGCATGAGATCTGCTGTGGGGGTGTCGTAGGAAATGCTCATGCCGGAATGGCCTTGAAGCAGGCCGCCCGTCCATTGCAGATATCGGCTGAGGGCAGGCTGGTTCAAGCCCAGCTTTTCTTCCATGGCCGCCAAGGATTCTGGGGTGGCAGTTTCGCCCAAAATAACCTGTGCGGCATTGCCGGGCAACCACTCAAGCACCCCAAACACGACCACTGACGTGACAGCCAAGGTGATGAAAAAACTAAGCAGGCGTTGGAACACAAAGGAAGACACGCGTTATCCTTGTAACTTCAGTCGCTTAGCCCACTGATGCCACTGAGCCATTTGAGCAGCAGTGGGGCGTGGCATGGAGAAAAGGTTTTCAAATGACATCTCAGAACATTGTAAACACCCGCTTGAGCGAAAGGTCCAACCCGCATCAGGGCAGCATTGCCGATATTGCAGGTTTGCACATTGGGCATTTCACTTCAAGCCAAAGGCTGACCGGATGCTCGGTGATCTTGGCACCCCAAGGGGCTGTGGGGGGAGTAGATGTGAGAGGTGCCGCGCCCGGCACCCGAGAGACTGACTTGCTAGACCCCGCCAATTTGGTCGACAAGGTGCATGCTGTGTTGTTGTCGGGTGGCAGTGCGTTTGGCCTGGATGCCGCCAGTGGCGTGATGCGCTGGCTGGATGAGCGCAACATGGGCTTTCAAACTGGCCACGGTTGTGTGCCCATCGTGCCTGCTGCGGTCTTGTTTGACTTGCCGCTTGTTCGCCAGGGCGACAACCCCAAAGCCAGGCCCGACGAGGCCGCTGGTTATGCCGCCTGCGAAGATGCCATCTATCAAAAACCTCTCTCAGCCAGTCTGATGCGCGCAGTGGGCTATCCACTGTCTGGCAATGTAGGTGCCGGTGCCGGCGCTGTGGTGGGTAAATTGTTTGGCATGAACCGCGCCATGAAGGGCGGCATTGGCCATGCGCTGGTTCAAGTGGGGCCTTGGCAAGTGGGCGCCATGGTGGCCTGCAATGCCGTGGGTGATGTGACTGATCCAGTCACGGGCAAAGTGCTGGCTGGCGCCCGCTCTGCAGACGGCACAAAATTACTCAACACGCAACAGGCCCTGTTAGCAGGTCAAAAGGCTGGCAAACCCATGTCGGGAACCAACACCACCATTGGCGTGGTGGCCACCAATGCAACGCTGAACAAAGCCCAAGCCAAGAGATTGGCCATGAGCGCACACGATGGCTTTGCAAGAAGCATTCGCCCAGCCCACACCACTTTGGATGGCGACACTTTGTTTGCCATGGCCACGTGCGCTGAAACGGCTGAACCCGACATGTTGTTGCTGACCGTGATGGCCGCAGAAGCGACAGCGCAAGCCACCGTGAACGCCATTTTGTTTGCCAATGGCGTGCACACCTTGAAGGGCTATTTGCCCGCAGCGATGGAGCTCAATCCTTAAGGTTTAAACCCTCAGGATGTTTGATTTATTCCACGCGGAAAGTCAGACCTGCATGCGACTGCAGGCGTGCAATGAGTGCATGCCCCATGGCTGAAGCCGGTGTCCAGAAACCGCCCTTTGTGGCGGTGGCGTCTTTCAACAAACAGATGGCCGCTTCGGCAATCATTTTTGAAGTGCTGCCGTAACCTGGGTCGCGATCGCCCTTCACGCCTACTTGCACAGTCTGACCTTGCTCGTTGGAAGCAATGAATAAGACATCGTAGCTGCCCGCTTCTCGTTCAGCCTTAGACGGGCCTTCGCCGGGTTTGAGTTTATCTTCGCTCATGCTCTTGTCTTGGGCAATGGCGTTGGCAATGGCTTCGCCTTTTTCGCCAGGGCCTGTCACGATCATTTCGTCATAGGCAAAATCTGAGCCCCATGCATGGTTCAGCAAAAAGTTGGAGCGGTGCACATTGCGTGTGTTGATGGTGGCCATGATGAAAGGTGCCACCCAAACGCCCATCACTTCGTCTAGCATGGGTTTGTGACCAGCAGGTTGGCGTGGGCCTTCAAAACCAGGCGTGAGCGAGAAAGGGTTTTTCAGCAAATCAATGACACCAGGCTGCGAGGCGGCAGCGGCCATGGTGGCTTTGAAACTGGCGGCGGTGCCACCAGAAAATGTACCCTTCATTTTGCGAACACGGCCGCGCACACGCTGTGCCGGCTTGCCAAAACGCTTGGTCATTTCGTCTTGTGCCATGAACACGCCCAAGTCAAAGGGGCTAGAGTCAAAACCGCAAGAGAACACCAGTCGTGCGCCACTTTTTTCTGCAGTGCTTTGGTGCTGATCAATCATGTGGCGCATCCAGGCTGGCTCGCCGCACAAATCAACATAATCAACACCTGATTCAGCGCAGGCTTTGACCAACTCGTTGCCATACAGCTGATAGGGGCCAACTGCTGAAATAACCAAACGGGTTTTGGACATGAGAGACTTCAATGAAGCCTCGTCGCTGCTTTCAATGACCACCAAGGGCGTAGAAGCTGGCGCACCAATTTCGTCGCGCACGGCTTGCAGTTTTTCCATGCTTCGGCCACCCATGGCCCATTTAAGCCCTGTGTCTGTGCGGGTGAGTAAATACTCTGCAATGAGGCGGCCCGTAAAGCCAGTGGCGCCGTGCACCACAATGTCGAATTCTTTGGTCATGAGATACCTGTAGTAAAAGTAGCCTTAAGCATAGCTTTTACTCAATGTAAATGATGTCACCAAAGAGAAGTCATTCAAATCCAATGCTTGATAAGCACGCCAAGCAACCCACAAACCCCAATCACCTGCATCACATTGCGCTTGAATTTGAACAGCGCAACCGCAGCGGCCACTGCAATGAGCGCGGAGGGTAGATCCAATGATCCAGCAAAACCCTGCGGCCAGAGCGTGTGATAGCCAAAGAACAGTGCCAAATTCACAATCACCCCAACAACCGCCGCCGTGATGGCTGTCAATGGGGCCGTGAATTTCAAATTATTGTGTGTGCTTTCCACAAAAGGCCCACCTGCCAAGATAAAAATAAATGACGGTAAAAAAGTGAACCATGTTACTAGCATGGCCGCCAAGGCGCCCGCTAAAAACAAACTGTCGGGGCCCAAAACAGCCTTCACATAGCCACCCACAAATCCCACAAAGGCCACCACCATGATGAGCGGCCCGGGCGTGGTTTCACCTAAAGCCAAGCCATCCATCATTTGGGTGGCCGTGACCCAGCCAAACTGTTCTACCGCGCCTTGGAACACATAAGGCAAAACGGCATAAGCACCGCCAAAGGTCAGAAGTGCAGCTTTGGTAAAGAACCAACTCATTTGTGTGAAAGTGTGGTCCCATCCGTTTTGAAACACCAAGTAGCCCATTGGCAAGACCCATAACATCATGCCTGCCATCAGCACCTGTAGCAAGCGTTTCAAAGAGAACATGGCATGCGAAGGCGTGGGGGTGTCATCGTTGATCAGTGCAGTTCCGAAGTTGGTTTGTGACGCGGCATGACCACCCGCTGTACTGAAGAACTCAGGCCACATGCGTCCACCTAGAAAGCCAATGATCGCTGCTGCCAAAACGATGATCGGAAAGGGCAGGTTCAACGCGAATATGGCCACGAAACTTGCCGCCGCGATAGCCAGCAACAGATTGTTTTTCAAAGCGCGCGAACCGATGCGATGTGCTGCTTGCAAGACAATGGCTGTGACGGCTGGCTTGATGCCGTAAAACAAACCGGCCACCCATGTGACATGGCCAAAAGCCATGTAAATCCAAGACAAGCCGATCAACATGAACAGCGATGGCAACACAAACAACACACCGGCCGCAATGCCACCCCGTGTTTTGTGCATCAGCCAACCAATGTAGGTGGCCAGTTGCTGAGCTTCAGGGCCAGGCAAGACCATGCAGTAATTGAGCGCATGCAAAAAGCGTTTTTCAGACAGCCAACGCCTGCGCACCACCAACTCTTCGTGCATGATGGCAATTTGGCCCGCAGGGCCACCAAAGCTGATGAAACCCAGCTTCAGCCAAAAGACAAATGCTTGCCAAAAACTCACAGGAGCGGGTTGTTCAGTCAGAGCTGTACTCACGGTTGGGTTTGGGGATGGCATGGTTGGCCAAGTCTATCGGGTTATGGCTAATGCCACCATGCCAAATTGGCTTCACAATTCTTTTAGAGCCAAAGGGTCTGAAAGTAGGCAATGACTTATTTTGCCGATAGACTTTCACCCATATTTCAATGGAGCCACTGATATGAATTCTTTAAGTTTGAAACAAGCACAGGCCGTCATTGCAGGAGCCCTGGCTGCTGCCCGCGACAAAGGCTACAAACCCATGGGCGTGGTTGTGGTGGACGCTGCGGCTCAAGCCATTGCCTTTGCGCGCGAAGATGGTGCCAGTGCTTTGCGTTTAGACATTGCACATGGCAAAGCAGGTGCGGCCATTGGCATGGGTGTCAGCAGCCGTGCCTTGGCAGTCAGGGCCAAAGACATGCCGGCATTTTTCGGCACCATTGCCACCAATGCTCAACATCCCTTTATTCCTCAAACTGGCGCCGTTCTCATGACCAATGCGCAAGGTGACATCATCGGTGCGGTAGGTGCATCTGGCGGAACGGGCGATGAAGATGAAGAAATTGTGATCGCAGGTATTGCAGCCGCTGGTTTGCTTCACCTTTGAGTTGCGCCTGGGAATGAAGAACATACACACAGTAGGCTGCGGCTGCGGCGTCGACATTCATGCACACTTGGTGCCTGAAAATTTTCCCCGATATTTAGGTGCCACTTCGCCGTCGCCATGGCCCTATACCGAAGCCGCGCCCGATGCCAAAGGCATGTGCCATCGTCAAGTCATGTTCAATGGCAAGCACTACAGAACAGTCTCTGAGCAATGCTGGTCCGCCAAACGCAGAATTGCCGACTTGCCCGAGATGGGCTTGTCTCACCAAGTCATATCGCCCATGCCCGAGTTGTTGTCCTACTGGCTCAACCTGTCAGATGCGCAGCCTTTGGTTCGATACCTCAATGAACAAACCTCTGCTTTGTGCGCTGAGTCGGACGGCCGTTTGCTAGGCTTGGCGGCAGTGCCTTTGCAAAATGTAGATGCGGCCATTCTGGAGTTGAGGCATGCGCACGAAAAGCTGGGCTTATTGGGTGTAGAGCTTGGCAGCAACATCAATGGCACGCCCATTGGCGATGCCAAATTCGATGCGTTTTACGAAGTTTGTGTGGCGCTAGATGTGCCCGTGTTTGTGCACGCCCTCAAGCCCGCTGGCATGGACCGCTTAATAGGGCCGCCTGCTCTTGAGCAAGTTTTGGGTTATCCCACCGATGTGGGTTTAGCGGCCGCCTCTGTCATTACGGGCGGGTTGATGCAGCGCCATCCGCTACTCAGAATTGCTTTTAGCCACGGCGGCGGCACGCTGGCTTCCTTGTTACCGCGTTTAACACAAGGTTGGAAAACTTTCCCTGCGCTTGCCGATCGGTTGCCTGAATCGCCGGCCGAAACGGCAAAGCGTTTGTACTTTGACGCGCTGGTCTACGACCCTTCTACCTTGCGCCACTTGATTCAAACTTTTGGTGCCAGTCAATTGATGTTGGGGACTGACTATCCGTTTAATTTTCACGAGCCTAGGCCCATGGGCCGATTAAGCGAAGCGGGGCTAGATCAGCCTACACAAGATGCCTTGGCATTTAACAATGCACTTCGATTTTTAGGCAATGGTGCTGGCCTGAACGCCGCCTGAAATGAACTGCATTCAAAAGGACTCCCGATGAAATCTCCTTGGATCTCTGGACTGAGAAGTGTGTCACTCACTGTGCCCGACTTGGCAGCGGCAGAAACTTTTTACACCCAAACCTGGGGCTTGACCGTGGCCGACAGAAGCTGGGGCACGATTTACTTTCGGGGCAGTGGCAACGACCACCATTTGCTGTCATTGCATGAGGCAGCCGGCACCCCCCAGTTGCGCTTGGTGACATTGCGCGCGCGCAGTGCAACAGCCTTGGATGAGATTGCGTTGGCTGCTGTGGCTGCTGGCGGCACGGTGGAGCGCAGAGGTGCCGCATCCGATCCTGCTGGCGGAAGTGTGGTGGTCATCCGCGATCCAGACGGACGCCGAATTGAAATTGTGCATGGCGATGCACAGCGTGCAAACGATGCACCCGTGCCTCAAGATCAGCCCCTTCGATTGGCGCATGCTGTGCTGAACAGCCATGCTGTTGAAGCCACTCGTGTCTTTTTTGAAAAGGCCTTGGGCTTTGTATTGGCCGATCGCACCCGCATCATGGCCTTCATGAATTGCGACAACGATCATCACACCATTGCTTTGGGCGATACCGACAACGATGCACTCAACCATGTCGCTTTTCTAATGCCATCAATTGACGCTGTCATGCGAGGGGGTGGTCGTCTCGAAGATTTAGGACTTCCACCACAATGGGGCCCTGGGCGACATGGCCCCGGTGACAATGCATTCAATTATTTCGTTGACCCTTTTGGCATCGTCATTGAATACACCGCAGAAATAGAACAAATTGACGACACCTACCAAGCCGGCCGCCCAGAAGACTGGACTTGGCCTGCAGGACGAATTGACCAATGGGGCATTGGTCAAATGCCCACCGATCATTTAAAGCAAGCACAGCGCAGAGTGCTGTTCATGCCTCAGCTCGATTGATCAATGGCCGAGATTATTTCACGGAGACACCCACATGCATTTGTCTAGACGAACACTCATTGCAGCAGGCTTCAGTCTGTTTGATTTAGCAACTGCACAGGCCGCTACTTTTCCACTGCGGTCTGCTGGAAATTGGCCTCAAAGGCCGGTGAAGTTCATCATTCCCAACGCACCTGGCAGTTCTGTCGACATCATTGGCCGTTTGCTCATGAATGAAATGGCCAAGTCGCTTCAGCAAGCAGCAGTTGCAGACAACAAGGCTGGCGCAGCAGGTGCTTTAGGCGCTGAAGCCACCCGGCTGGCTTCACCCGATGGCTATACCTTGTTGATGGGTTCCACCACTGCTATTTCAACTGCACCCTTGTTGCAAAAGGCCGCACGCTATGACCCCTTGGTCGACTTTGAATTGATCAGCTTGGTTGCCCTGTTGCCCAACGTATTGGTTTGCAATCCTGCTTTGCCAGTCAAGACCACCAAGGATCTCATTGCTTACGCCAAAAGCAAAGGCGACAAAAGCAACATGGCCTCTGCGGGTGTGGGCTCTGCCAGTCATTTGGCAGGCTTGGCGTTTCAGTCTGCCGCGGGGTTCACTTCATTGCATGTTCCCTACAAAGGCGGCAGTCAAGGTGTCGCTTCTGTGGTGTCGGGCGAAACCGATTGGGTGCTCACACCAGCGCCTGCTGCCATGTCACTGGTGGCTGGCGATCGACTCCGTTTGTTGGGGCACAGTTTGCCAGTGGGTGCTTCAGGCGTTGGCGATGCACCTTCACTGGCTACTGCGGTGCCAGGCTTTGAATTTGCGGGGTGGATTGGCTTGCTTGCACCTAAGGGCTTGCCCCCCGCCATTTCGACGGCCTTGGCCGAAACAGTTCAAAAAGCATTGCAATCGCGTGAGGTCATTCAAGCTTTTGAAACCAATGGTGCGGTCCCTTCTTCTTCAACATCTGCTGAGTTTCGTCGATTCTTAGAGCGGGACATTGCCACCAACAAAAAGGCCATCTCGATGGCGGGCATTCAAGCCGAATAAGATGGTGCCTCAATCAGTCACTCAAGTCGATGTGGCCATTGTGGGCTGTGGGCCTGCTGGCGTTGTATTGGCTGCATTGCTTGGGCAAGCGGGTATTCGAGTTCACATTTGCGATCGGCTACTGGGCGTCTATGAAATTCCTCGGGCAATTTCGCTCGACCATGAAATTTTGCGTGTCTTTCAGCAGTTGGGGGTGATTGATCAAGTCATGCCTTTCACAGAGCCATTTACCAACTCAGAATTTTTAGGGGTCGATGGGCAATTGATTCGCCGCATGACCATGGTGCAAGCACCGTATCCACAAGGTTACACGCCCTCGGTGGTGTTCTCTCAACCACCCGTTGAACGAATTTTGCGCAAGCATCTTGAAGGCTTGCCGCAAGTGAGCATGGCATTGGGTTTGACCATGACCGAATTTTCACAAGATGCGCATGGCGTGACATTGAACTACGACGATGCCAGCCAAGTGCATGCGCGGTACGCAGTGGCGTGTGACGGAGGCGGCAGTGCCATGCGGGAAAGTTTGGGCATTGACTTTGAAGATTTAGATTTCGACGAACCTTGGTTGGTGGTCGACGTGCTTGTGAACGAAAAGGGGCTGGCCAAGTTACCCAGAACCAGTGTGCAATATTGCAAACCCGAACGTCCCTGTACTTTGGTCATTGGCCCACAAAATCACCGCCGCTGGGAAATCAGTTTGAAGCCAGAAGAAGACCCTTTGCTGGCTGCAACACCTGAAGCCACTTGGAATTTCTTAAGTCCTTGGTTAACGCCAGAAGATGGTCAATTGTGGCGCCAGAGCAGTTACCGCTTTCATGCCTTGGTGGCAGAGCGTTGGCGAGAGGGCCATGTATTTTTGGCGGGTGATGCCGCCCACATGCAACCTCCCTTTTTGGGTCAAGGCATGTGCCAAGGTGTGCGTGATGTGGTCAACTTGGCCTGGAAATTAAGCGCAGTTTTAAATGGCAGTGTCAAAGCTGAGGCGGCTGAAAAATTGTTAGACAGTTATGGTGAAGAACGCAAAGCCCATGTCCGTGAACTGACTTCACGTATCAAGGGTGTGGGTGCCTTGGTGTGTGAACGCAATGTTGAAAAAGCCAGGGCGCGGGATCAAAAACTATTGGCCGATTGTGGTGGCGTCGTAAAAGACACACCAAGGCAAGATGTTCTCCCCGCACTCAGCACCGGTTTGATTTTTCCCAGTCCAGGCGCAGGAACATTGTTTCCGCAACCGCGCTTGCAGGGGGGGCAGTTGATGGATCAATTGCATGGGTACCCATGGCGTTGGGTCTCGGATGGCACTTTGAAATCAGTCGCGCCCCAAGGCGTCAAAACCATCGATTTGCTTGTTCAGCCAGAGTTGGAAGGTGTTGTGGCCCTTTGGATGCAGCGCCATGGCGTACATGCTGCATTGGTGCGACCCGACCATTATGTTTTTGCAAGTGCATCCAACGAGACTGATGCTCAAAAGGCATTTGCAAATTGGCAAGCCCACCTAGAATCAATTTAAAAGGAGACAAGCAAATGCAAAGACGACACTTTACCCAAGCCACGCTGTTGTTGGCTACAGGTTCTTATGTAGCAAGCGTCAACTCACAAAGCTGGCCCGACAAACCCGTGAAATGGACCTTGTCTCAACCGCCAGGGTCTGGCCCTGACAATGTGGCGCGGATCTTGTCGGATCGTTTGGCCAAACTCTGGGGGCAAGCCCTGGTCATAGACAACAAACCCGGCGGCCAAAACACCATTGGTGCACTGGCTGCAGCAAGGTCAGCCCCTGATGGCAGTAACTTTTACTTTGCCACCACAGCTGCCTTGGTGACCAATCCACTGTTGTTTAAAAACTTGCCCTATGACACTGCCAAAGACTTTGTGCCAGTGGCTTTCATTGCGCGCAGTCCTTTTGCTTTGTTGGTCAAAGCTGATTCCAACATAGCCAGCCTCGATGATTTGATTGCCAAGTCCAAAGCCTCGGCTGGAAAATTGAGCTTGGGCAATGAAGGGCCACGCACCTTTAGCGGCATGATTGCGCGCTTGTTCAATGCCCGCACCAGCGCTGGCGCTAATTTGGTCGCCTATGCCAACGTGGGCCAAGGCACTACCGACCTCATGGGTGGGCACGTTGATGCCATGGTGGCCGATTTGGCCAGCACAGCACCACTGGTGCGTCAGGGCAAGTTAAGGCTCTTGGCCACCACCTCGGCAAAGCGAGTGCCTGGTTGGGACAGCACGCCTGCCTTGGCCGAAAAGTTACCTGGCTTTGACATGGTGGGCTGGTTTGCAGTCGTTGCCCCCACAGGCACACCTGCTGCCGCCATTGAACGCAGCAACCGCGACATCAATGCCATTTTGGCGGACAAAGAAGTGGCAGATCGCATTGCCAACATTGGCCCGCTGGTGGACAGCAGCATGAATGTGGAAGCGGTGGGTGCATTTCTGCGCAGCGAATCAGTCAGGTGGCAATCGATTGCCAAAGAAATTGGTGTTCTGCCTGAGTGATACTCAGGCTTTGAATTCATTCTGAAATACCGCTCATGGAAATCAAGGTCAACTTTCTCGACAAGCTTCGTGTTGAAGCCAAGTTCGATGACTTCACGCTTGTGGCCGACCAGCCCATCCGTTACAAAGGCGATGGTTCTGCCCCTGGCCCCTTTGATTACTTTTTAGCGTCGTCGGCTTTGTGTGCGGCTTACTTTGTCAAGTTGTATTGCCTTACGCGCAACATCTCGACAGAAAATATTCGCCTCTCGCAAAACAACATTGTCGATCCTGAGAACCGCTACCAGCAGATTTTCAAAATCCAAGTGGCGTTGCCATCAGAAATTTCAGAAGTTGATCGGCGTGGCATTTTGAATTCGATTGAGCGTTGCACTGTAAAAAAAGTGGTGCAAGCTGGCCCCGAATTTGTCATTGAAGAAGTGGCTAACCTAGATGCCGATGCGCAGTCTTTGCTAAGCCTCAAACCATCGGCTGAAACCAACACCTTTATCCTTGGCAAAGATTTACCTTTAGAGCAAACCATTGCCAACATGTCGGGCATCTTGGCCAATTTGGGCATCAAGATTGAAATTGCTTCGTGGCGCAACATCATTCCCAATGTGTGGTCTTTGCACATTCGCGATGCGCATTCGCCCATGTGCTTTACCAATGGCAAAGGTGCCACCAAAGAAAGCGCGCTAGCTTCTGCATTGGGTGAATACATCGAGCGACTTAACAACAACCATTTCTACGCTGGCGCTTATTGGGGTGAAGAACTGGCCAACGCAGAGTTTGTGCATTACCCCAACGAGAAATGGTTCAAGCCCGGGCGCAAAGATGCATTGCCGAAAGAAATTTTGGACCCCTACTGCCTGAACATCTACAACCCTGACGGCGAGTTAAAAGGCTCGCACTTGACCGATACCAATTCGGGCAATGTGGCGCGCGGTATTTGCGCTTTGCCTTACGTCAGGCAATCGGACAAACAAGTGGTGTACTTTCCCTCTAACTTGGTAGAGAACTTGTTTGTAAGCAATGGCATGAGCGCTGGCAACACACTGGCCGAAGCGCAAGTGCAATGCTTGTCAGAAATTTTTGAACGTGCTGTGAAACGAGAAATTCTGGAAGGCGAAATTTGTTTGCCTGATGTACCTGCCCAAGTGTTGGCCAAATACCCCAGCATCGTGGCTGGCATTGAAGGCCTCGAAGCCCAAGGCTTTCCAGTCTTGGTGAAAGACGCTTCCTTGGGCGGCACTTACCCTGTCATGTGCGTCACCTTGATGAACCCCCGCACAGGCGGCGTGTTTGCATCGTTTGGCGCGCACCCTAGTTTAGAAGTGGCGCTGGAGCGCAGCCTGACCGAATTGCTGCAAGGCCGCAGCTTTGAAGGCCTGAACGATTTGCCACCACCCACCTTTGAAAGCAACGCTGTCACAGAGCCCTATAACTTTGTAGAGCACTTCATCGACTCCAGTGGCATTGTGTCTTGGCGCTTCTTCAGCAGCAAAGCCGATTGTGAATTTGTGGAATGGGACTTTGCAGGTCAAGGCAGCACGGCCAATGCGGATGAAGCCGCTACTTTGTTCGGTATTTTGAAAAGCATGGGCAAAGAGGTATACACCACCGTACACGACCAACTGGGCGGTATGGCTTGTCGAATTTTGGTGCCGGGTTATTCCGAAATATACCCCGTCGAAGATTTGATTTGGGACAACACCAACAAAGCCTTGTTGTTCCGTGAAGATATTCTGAATTTGCATCGCTTAAACGACGCCAGCTTGGCGGCACTGTTAGACCGTTTGGAAAACAACGAACTGGACGAGTACGCCGACATCGCCACCCTGATTGGCATTGAGTTTGATGAAAACACCGAATGGGGCCAACTGACAGTGCTGGAGCTGAAACTGCTGATTCATCTGGCCTTGAAACAATTGGAAGCTGCACAAGATTTGGTCGGTGCCTTTTTGCAATACAACGACAACAGTGTTGAACGCAAACTGTTTTATCAAGCTTTGAATGTCGTGCTAGAAGTCGCCTTAGACCCAGAACTTGAGATAGAAAACTACGAACACAACTTTCGCCGCATGTTTGGCAACGCGCGCATGGACGCGGTGCTGGGTTCGGTGAATGGCAGTGTGCGTTTCTTTGGTTTAACGCCTACCAGCATGAAGTTGGAAGGTTTGGACAGGCATCACCGACTGATTGACAGTGTGCGGAAACTGCATGTGGCTCGCAGAGTTGTTGCAGCATCTGTGACGGTTTCCTGAAAAGAAAAAAAGCCAAGCGGTTAAGCTTGGCTTTTTAGAGGAGTGTGGTGGTCAATGGTTCACCACTCAGGAACTTTCTATTCGCACTCAATCATGCTAGCGGGTGCTAGAGCGTGAATGCGAGGTAGAGACTTAGCCCCATCCGATGGGCAGACCCTGTAGCACGAAGAAGCCCATCAGGGTGCTCTCGAGAGTTTAGCCTCACAGGCGGGCGTTTTCGTGAC
>CANFJC010000035.1 GCA_947447245.1 Comamonadaceae bacterium | reverse complement strand
TTGATCTCTGGCGGCGCCGACACAGCCGATGCCAAATTGGCCATCATGGAAGAATGCGGCTTCAAAATCACCCGCAATCCTTCCGAAATGGGCCGTTTGCTCAAAGCCATGCTCTAAGCACAAATACGGATTAGGCGGGCTGTTCAAGCCCGTTACACTCTGCCCACAGAGTTTCGAGAGCGCTGCCAACGGAAGTTGTCAGCGCTTCTCACTTTTTTAATTGCTGGAGATAAAAATGGAATTTTTCCAATCAAGCGAGTTTTGGATCGGCTTGCTGAAGATCATTTGGATCAACATCATCCTGTCTGGGGACAACGCCGTGGTGATTGCTTTGGCTGCCCGCTCTTTGCCTGAAGAACAGCAGCGAAAGGCCATCATGTTTGGTTCTGGCGCTGCGGTTGTGCTTCGCGTGGCATTGACGGTTGTTGCCGCCAAGCTTCTGGAGGTGTCCTACTTGCAAATCGTTGGCGGCTTGTTGCTGCTTTGGATTGGCTCACAGCTATTGAGCGAAGACAACGAAGACGAAGGCGGTGAGCCCACGCAATCGACCATGGGCGCTGCCATTCGCACCATTCTGATTGCCGATTTGGTCATGAGCTTAGACAACGTGATTGGCGTGGCAGCCGCTGCCAAGGGCAGCATGGTTTTGCTCATTTTGGGTTTGGCCATCAGTATTCCTTTGGTTGTTTTTGGCAGCTCCATGATGATCAAACTCATGACACGCTTCCCAATCGTGGTGACCTTTGGCGCGTGTTTAATAGGCTGGGTGGGCGGCGAAACCATCGCCAGCGATGTGGCCTTGCGTGAATTTGCAGAGGCCAATGCATGGCTGCATTACACCGCTGCGACTGCGGGTGCATTGATTGTGTTGGCCATTGGTAAGTATTTTCAAAGTAAGCATGAAGGCGCCAAAGAAGCTGAAGAGTCTGCTTGATAAATCGCAAGCATTTGTAGCCAAGCCGACCCCCTGTGGTCGGCTTTTTTACGTCCTAATCAGTGTTCTCCTGAAGTTTAAAATTAACCAACCCCTAGGAAGACCATGACACGTCAACGCTCCAACTACTTTCGCGGCTTCACCCTGATCGAACTCATGGTGGTCATAGCCATCATTGGCGTTTTAGGTTCCTTGGCATTGCCTGCCTACCAAGACTACGCCGTGCGCGCCAAAGTCTCAGAAATGATGCTGGCCGCTACGCAGTGCAAAACAGCCGTCACCGAAGCTGTCAGCACCGCATCCCAAGCCGATGTCAGCGCGGCATTGCCTAAAGCGTGTGAATCACAAACGTCCAAATACGTCAGCGCCATGGCGGTGGATGCCAATGGTGTCATCACCGTCACAGGCAATCCCAACACCTTGCGCGGCAATACCAGTGCCACGGCCAATGCCTTGTCGCTCGTCCCCGTTCAAACGGGCAACAGTCTTTTGAATGGCAGCACCGACGGCGGCAAGTCCATCAGCGCTTGGAATTGCGGCCCCGCAGCGGCCAACCCATTGGATTTGAAGTACCTGCCCAACTCTTGCAAAGGCGCTGTTTAATGCGGCCTTATGCTGTCTAGGTGTGCGTGAGGAAATTTAGCATCGCACTTTAGGTGTCCGCTTCTATACTCCGTCCAAACTAACCCTCGGAGAATTTGATGAAAACGTCCACTTTGATAGCCCGTTGTTTGTTGGCGGGCTTAGGGTTATTGGCACATGTTGCACAGGCTGTTGAATTGAAAGTTCTCAGCGGCAACGGCTCGCGTCCTGCTGTCATTGCTTTAACCAAACAGTTTGAGCAAGCCACAGGTCATAAAGTCACTGTAGATTTTTTTGTCAATCCTGACGTCAAAAAGAAAATTGAAGCGGGTGAGTATTTCGACGTCACCGTTCTCAATCCACCCGTGCTTGATGACCTCATCAAGCAGGGGAAGGTGGCCGCCAATTCGCGTGCTGTGATTGGCAGAATTGGACTTGGCGCCGCCATCAAATCGGGCGCTCCCAAACCAGACATCTCCACCGTCGAGGGCTTCAAGAAGACCATGTTGAGCATCAATTCCGTGGCCTATCCGGGCGATGGCGCAAGCGGTATTTACTTTGTCAGTTTGTTAGACCGCATGGGCATTGGTGCTGAAATGAAGCCCAAATTGCGACCCATGTCAGGCGAATACAACGTGGAAGTCGTGGCCACGGGTACCGTTGACATGGTGGTGGTCGTTGCCTCCCGAATCTATGGTGTTCCGGGTGTCGACATGCTAGGGCTCATCCCCAAAGAACTTCAAACTTGGATTGGCTTTGCAACGGGCGTGAACCCACAATCAAAGCACGCAGAAGCAGCCAAAGCTCTGACCAAGTTTTTAAGCACGCCGCCCGCAGATGCGGTGCTCAAGCCCATCGGCATTGAGCCCTTCGTTGAATAATTTCGAAAAGCAAGCGGCAAAGCGCATGAAATTAAGGCGCCACCCAATGCCCCGACTTGCCGCCTTGCTTTTCTAACAGTTTCACATCGGTGATGGTCATGCCGCGGTCGGCAGCTTTGCACATGTCATAAATAGTGAGCAAGGCCACTTGCACGGCGGTGAGGGCTTCCATCAAAATCAACAGCTTAGAGCACAAGACGGTGAACTTAAAACATTCATCTGTCCCAAATACTGCGGGTTAGTGGGACAAGATTGGGACAAAAATTTATCCCAATGCAAATGATATCAAGTTACTAAAACGGTTGCTATCACTGACCGGCCTTTTGAAATTCCCGCCTATCGAGTCCCCACTCACCCCGTACCCCCACTTATTAGCGACGAGACTCCTATGGGCATTTACGCTCTAATTTGCTCAAACCATGAGCCTGCGGAAGGCCCCGATTCCTTTTTGAAATACCTTTGCCGGGGGTATCTATAAATTTTGGCAATGGATGCGAACGTTCGTATTTGGACTTGATTGTGAAAATGATTACTATTGATTCATGAAATATCTAATTGCACCCACTTTATTTTCACTCCTTGTCGGGTGCTCAACAACTAGTGTGAATCAGCAGACTACTGATGCACTTAAAAAATTTAATGAAAACTCAATTATTGTTTGCCGTCAAAACGGAGGACACTTGTTGTTAAGGGGAGTGGATTTGTATATAGATGGTAAAGAGGTGACTACTTTACGCGCCGGCAATATCAGGGAGGTAATTGTCCCAACCGGAACACACCGTGTAACATTTAAATTCCCTTGGGATACGGGTATAAGAGATCTTGAAATTAACGTTGATGTTCCTCAAGGTGCAACCCGTAATGTAGTGATAGGTACAAATCTCGAGAGCTTTTTTATTCTTCCCAAGGTTGGCGGCTTTACTTCCACATGGAAGTCCGCAACAGTTCCTGAAATGCAAGGGGAATGTGTAAATACAAACCGACCAATATATCGTTTGTAAATGCCAACTAAATTGAACTAGGTGTATTCAAATACTGAGAATTGTGGGAGCGTTATTCACAGGCAATTCCATCGGCACAAAGGAGCATTTTTTCGAGAGCAAAGAATATTTGACTACTTTGTCCATCATTGACTTAAGGTGTATTTATATGGCCCGGAAAATCACTTCCATTGTAATTTTGTATTTATTTTTTTTAGGTTTCCAAGGCAGTGTATACGCTCAAGATCTTAAAGTTTCTAATTTGAGAAATGACGACTTGCTCTATATATTTGATGATCCGGGATTCCCCGGATATAGAGTGCAAGACGGTAAAAAGGTACTTCAAACACATCCTATCGGCGCACCTGAGTCAACAGCCGTTGTGGTGCGGGGCGGCAATTTATTGGGGTATCTAACTCCTGAGGGTTTATTGGATTGGTATCGGCTAAATAAAGGAGTTACTTTTGATGAGGTTCTAATTGATATAAAAAATGAAATAGTTCATGCAAAAGGTGGGAAAAGGTACACCCTTAATCAAATGGAACCAATCTATCTATCGTTTCCTGATCTTCAAGCCAAGTTGCAAAAAGATGCAGCCGGAAATTGCAATCTTTTTTTGGCGACACGTTATTTAGAGCCTGATTCTCCAAGAACTTTTTACAAAATTGGATTGGTTGTTCACAGCATTATTGGTTGCAATCAAGTTTTGGTTGATCTAACTAACGCGGAAGGTGAATTGACTGCAGGAATTTTTATTGGCACTTACATTAGAGAAAGCGGTTGGAATACAACTTACGGAGGTTACCCTATGCTTCAGGAAGACTACAAGGAATCCTGTATATCGACTTGCACAAATATTGTTTACAGCGGGGTTCGGAGAACTCAAAATAAAAATCAATTCTTAATTCATCAACCCTCTTCAAGAAAAGGGTCCGATCAAAAATGTGTGCCGCAATCAGCACCTGAAATTGAATTATTTCGGCGATATCTAGATTATGTTGCTAAGGATTTTGGAGCGGAATTATTTGAATCCATTATGTCGGTGCCTTGTACTACGTTAGCTCCGCTTCCTAATCGTTTGATTCAAAAAGTTTTTGCGTTATCACCATAGCTTGCTGAAGAGATTTAATTTACAAAGTTACCGTCAGATCCGGCGACAAAGACAATTACATCATCAAGACTTTGAACTCCTACAAGTGCTACTGCGGCCTTGTACGTAATGTTTGCATCTGATTTTAGATACTCGTTAATTTCTTTCGTAAATTCTTGCGTAAACTCTCCATCGCGAGTAATAGTAGTAATGAAGCTATCAATCTGCGAATAAACAAAGATCATTCCACCAAATTCTATAGTGTGGCCTGAAACTAAACCATTGGTGTATGTGAAGTTTTCAACAAGACTTTTTAAATAAACGGGTGCTCCACCGGGTATGATATTTTTATCAATGATTATTGATACGTCATGTTTTTCATTGACTATCACAGGTGTAGTTACAGTATTCACAGAAATTTTTAACGTATTGTTTGCATCTGCGCCATCAATATTTGCTATTCCTTTGGAGTTGCTAAATGCACCACTTGGCACAGTGATAGAAGCAGTCGTTACGCTGTTTGAGGTAGGTGTAAATAAAGCAGTGAATGTAATTCCATCACCTGTAAATTTTGAAAGTGTCCCGCCCAATACGATTACGTCACTCGCAATGAAATTCGCAGATGATTCATTAAGCGTAAATGTAATTGTGGCTGTCTGAGTGTTACTCAGACTTAAGCTATTGCTTTTTATTTCTATCGTAGGAGGCGGTGTAACACCTAGAGCAAGACTCTCGATCCCTATTGTCCTATCTGCGAACTTAAGAAATTCAACGTTGATTAAGGTGTCGGTTCCTTCGGATCCATTTGTATTTGTTACGGTGTATTTTTTAGTTACTGAGTCGAATTTAAATGAATAGTTGATGTAATTATTCGTTAAAACGGCAGTGTCTGAGCCATCACCACCGTCAATTGAATCGTTACCTGAGCCACCTGTAATCAGGTCATTACCGCTACTTCCATTTAACGTGTCATCGCCTTCATTGCCGATTAACGTGTCAGCCCCTAGCCCACCTGAAATTTCATTTCCCCATGAATTCCCAATGAACGTTAGTCCTATCGTTTGATTACTAAAAGCCTTTATGTTTTCAAGATACGTATTAACTAAAGAGTAGTTGTATCCGACATAAACAGTATCAATGCCTTCGTCAGATTTCTCGACAATTACATCGTAATAGGAATCGAGCACATATGTGTCATCTCCGTCCCCACCCTCAAAATGATCATTGCCGCCTCGAAGTGATATATCCCAATCAAAAGTGTCATCTCCTGCACCACCATACAGAAAATCATCTCCTGCGCCACCATTGATAACGTTATCTAAGGCATTTCCTACTATGTAATCAAAATAAGGTGTTCCATTTACATTTTCATATTCACCCCACAGCCATGTCCACTTCGTAGGGTTGTATCCTAGTACCTCTAAATATATTTCATCTAATGCGGTAGTGATAAAACCATAATAATGTGGATTGATGCCGTTGGTCTCAACGCCTGTGCCTAATTCAACGGAAATTCCATAAGTTAGATTTGATCCGTCTAATGTGTCTACTCCTGAAGCGTCCCATTGGCAGTTGTAGTAGTTACCAAGGTATTTAACCAAATCGTATGTTGTGTCGCCACTATTGAAATTCGATTCGCCATATAAGTATTGCAAGGCAATACCATCAAAAAGCATGGGCCCGATTGGCATTGAACCATTGGTATTACCGTCTCCTCCATTTTCATAGTAGTCGTAAGACATTACGCTAATCCACTGACGGTCAAGAAAATTAGCACCTAACGATGAGTATGTAGGTCTTCCTGTACCGCCATCATCATGCGGATGTTTTAAACCAAGACCATGCAGAATTTCATGGAGTAAAACTGCATATCCAACTGTTCCCTTCTCAAAAGTAGAAGTCGAAATTATTGGACTGTTGTAATTCAACCAAACGTCTCCTGGTGAGCTTTGGTATTGACCGGTTGAAATAGATTTTGGGAAATATGCATAACCCATGGTATTGGGGCTAGCGAAAAAATTGTCATTAACTTCAAGGCCGTTTGAATTTTTCCCGTTGTATGAGGCAGTAATATTTATATCTGAACCTGCACTGCCGCCGGCTGCATATCCTAATTGAGAGGCTGTTCCGTAGAAGTAACCGAGGAACTTGAAGTCTACGTTTATGAACTCAGCTATTCCGCCAAAAATATTAGCAAAGTCCTGCTGTGTTTCCGTGGACTGAAAACTTGTGTAATTCCATTTTGAGGAAGACAGTGACCAATTAAGAGTCTGAGCTTGTCCCGTTGGAAAATACCACTTATATCCATTTGTTGTTGCGTCTATTGTTGTGTTTCCCGTTAGTGGGATGGGAGTAGGTTTGACGTAAGCATTGCTCATGGCAAGCCCTTTAAAATTTTTAAAACTGCGTTATCTATTTGCTTAGTCAGCACGTCACCATGCGCATCTCGTCATATACCAACTTCACGGCTTGCTGCTCAATTCGTTATGATTATTACAGGTGTTAAGTGGTTTAGATAGGGGTAACATGACTGTAATTGATAGGCCAAAACAGGATAAGCTGATGGCGCCAACTGAGGGGTTAACATTAAAGACAGCTAAATGGAATGGTCCGCGTACCGCCAAAGGCAAACAACGAATTGCTCAGGCACAGCTAAAGCATGGTCTTTACTCAAAAGCCTGCGTAGAGGCTAAACACGCTGAAGCCATTAAACTGCGTCAGTTAGAAGATATAGCAGTTCTCATTGGAATGATTCAAGGCCCTAGGACGCGAGGCTGTAAGCCACAAGGGTACAAGGCAATCACTTCAATGGAAGCTGTGAAGAGGCTTATTGCACTCTAATAGCTGCTCAAGCAATGCTGACTTGAATTCAATTAACGGGAAGTCCCTCGGCCCTATCGATTTTGTACCGGCATACCCGGATTCCCTCCCCCCTTTAAGGGGAGGGAAATCCGGGGCATCATCAGCATCGTAGTGTTACCAAATCATCACGATCAATATCAAGATAGCCTGACTTAATTAACGAGCGAATAGCCTCTGAGGCTCTTTGACGTTTGTGTTTAGAGTCAGCATCAATGAATATAGACACTTCACTGATGAGGTTTTCAAGTTGAATTGGATTCTGCGTTTTTGCTATTGATTCTTTAGCAACACGTAGACAAGTCTTTTGATTTTGCGATTTTGGTTGCGGGCTAATTTTCTCTGCCGGGATAGCATCAATTGGAACAACTACACATGACGAGCAATCTAACTCCTGAATTTCAATCACCCGAAGTTCATATTTATGCAGACCTGTATCCGCACCTTCACGCTGCCCTTTAACCTTCCAACTTGGATGTCCGCGATCTTTTGTAACAAGAATTCGAGTATCCATTGCCGCTGAAAACGAACTATGTCCTCGCAATCTGTCATTGTCTGACCAACCGCAGTGATGGACGAAGATTACTGTACAACCCGTCTCATCAATTATTCGACGAACTCCATTGAGAATTTTCCCCATCTCCTTACTACTATTTTCGTCACTATTTGATGCAACAGCATTGAAGGTGTCAATGAACAAAACATCTGATTTGCTTGATACAGTTGCAATCACTTTATTTACATCATCAATGTTTCCTAAATCAACAGATGAGCGCATAAAAAGTAAATTCTCAGGTAATTCCTGACCCGAATATTTACGCCTAGCCTCCAAGCGTTGAAAAAGTCCTAAAGGGCTTTCTGCGGGAAAATAAATTACATTGCAGTGTTTGACAGCATATCCAAACCAATCTTCCCCCTTCGCTAATTTGATTGCCATATCAAGGGCCAAGAATGATTTGCCAATCCTACTTTCACCAAAGATTACTGCTGATGATCTTCTTGGAATGATTCCTTCAATTAGCCAATCAATACGAGGCCAATTAGCTACATCGATTGCCGAATAAAGGGGGTAACCATTTAAATTTAAACGGCGGTTTTCAAAACTTTTATTTTGAGTTGTCATGGAGTTCTCCAAAAGATAGAAACGAACCACCTGCGTTTCAGCAAGCGGGAAGCATTTCCGTCTGAGGTGGACGCTCCAATTAGGAGTTGATGTCTTTCCATCAGTCATCAAGACAGGGCTTGAACGCACTCGTGTCAGTTTTAGCCGACAGGGTAATTGTAGAAATTTAAAGGGTCCTGTCAACCACTAAAAATACTGCGTTTAAACGCAAAATCACCCCAACTTTTGAGCAAGCTCTTCAGCGTTAGGGTGATAGTACCGTTGAAGCATTTTCAAGCTCTTGTGTCCTGAGACTGCGGACAGTTCTAAAAGGTTTGGTAGCTTCTTAGCAAGATCAGTAATCGCCGTGTGCCGCAAATCGTGAAATCTAAAATTTGAAATGCCCGCACGGACGATTGCACGATTAAACATAGCAGCAAGTGCACACGCAGAAACGGGAAATACTTCACCGCCAATATGTCTTGGCAAGTTATTCAGAATATCAATAGCACTTGAGGATAACGGCACTAACCTGCGTTCGCCATTCTTTGTTGTCTCAAGCAATGCTGTTCGGCGATTCAAATCTATATTATTCCAACGCAATGATAAAAGTTCACCTCTTCTCATGGCAGTCTCTAAAGCAAACTTCACAACAGGTTCAAGCCAAACATTTCTTCGCCCTGCAGGCTTAACCGCGACAAGCAAGGCTCGCCTTTCTGATGTGCTCAAAATACGGTCACGACCCTGAGGACTCTGCGGCTTACGAACCATCCGAATGGGGTTGTCAATATTGATGCCCCATTCACGTCTAGCGTGATTGATGATGCTTGATAAATATGCAAGCTCACGGATAACTGTTCCCGAACTAACCTTGGTTAGCCGCTCGTCCCTGTACTTGCCCATAACAGTGGGCGTTAAGTTTGATACCCGAATTTTGCAAGCGGGATGTTTCTTGATTGCATTGAGCCTTATGCGGTCTTCAATTTCACCCTTCATTCTTGGCAGAACATCCTCGATGTATCTTTCTATCAATTCCGCCATCGTAGTTTTCTGCGCGTTGGAAGTGTCAACGTATGTACCTCGGTCAATTTCAATTTCAACCGATCTCGCCCACTTGTGAGCGTCCTGTAGGCTTAAGAAGCTCTTGGTTTGATCGGGAGTACCTTTACGCCGGACACGAGCCTGCCAACCATTGCCATGTTGTCTAAAAGATGCCATTGCCATTCCTTCATTGGGACAGGAATGGGACAGACTCACATTTTCAGTTCACCGTCAGCGCAGACAGGTTGGCAGTTACTTACCTGCCACCCAATGCCCCGACTTACCGCCTTGCTTTTCTAACAGCTTCACATCGGTGATGGTCATGCCGCGATCCGCAGCTTTGCACATGTCATAAATAGTGAGCAAGGCCACTTGCACGGCGGTGAGGGCTTCCATTTCCACGCCTGTTGGCCCCACCGTTTCAGCAGTTGCTTTGCAAACGATGGTCGGAATGTTTCCTTCTGACAAAACCTCAAACTCGACAGCAACACGCGTCAAAGCCAAGGGATGGCACAAAGGAATCAAGTCAGACGTTCGCTTGGCACCCTGAATTCCGGCTATCCGGGCAATGCCTAAAACATCGCCCTTTTTGGCAGTCCCAGCCTGCACCAATGCCAAGGTACTTGGCAACATTTGAATTCGACCGGAGGCGACAGCCACACGGTGAGTGGCTGCTTTGGCACCCACATCGACCATGTGAGCTTGGCCTTGCGCGTCAAAATGAGTCAAGGGGGAGGGTGTATTTGGCAGAGAATGAGACATGACAATTGGCTGGAAAATTGGTAAAAACCATTTACAAACGGTTGACGTAGTTCGAGCATGATACGTTTTTCGAATTCCCCATCCTTGTCGGTACAAATACTTTGAAGCTTGCGTCCCCAAAATCTAAAACCCTGCTGGCCTTTTTGGCCGTCTCACTTTGGTTCACGCCCGTGTGGTCGCAGCTGCCGACATCCGCGGCAACTGGCGGTCTTCCCGCGTTGGGAGATGGCGCGGACATCACCTTAAGCGCAGAACGCAAATTAGGCGATCGCATTGCGCGCGAGTTGTACAGAGATCCTGATTATCTAGAAGATCCTGTTTTAGACGAGTATTTGCAAAACATCTGGCAACCGCTTGTCAAAGGCGCGCAAGCGCGTGGCGAGTTGTCGCCCGAATTGCAAGAACGCTTCGCTTGGAAAATTTTGATCGGCCGCGATCGCTCGGTGAACGCATTTGCCTTGCCGGGTGGCTATTTGGGCATTCACTTAGGGCTGATCAGTGTGGTCACCACGCGTGATGAATTGGCTTCTGTCATGGCCCACGAACTGAGTCATGTCACGCAAAGGCACATTTCCAGGTCCATGGGCGATCAAGCGCGCATGACGCCTTGGCTCATTGGGGCCATGATCTTGGGCATGTTGGCCGCCAGCAAAAGTGCACAAGGTGCGCAAGCCATGATTGTGGGCGGGCAAGCCATGGCCGCACAATCTCAGCTGAACTTTTCTCGTGACATGGAGCGCGAAGCCGATCGAATTGGGTATGGCGTGATGTCTGAAGCAGGTTTTGACACGCTCGGTTTTGTCACCATGTTTGGCAAATTGCAACAGGCCGCTGGTTTGAACGACAGCGGCTCTTTCCCGTATCTGCGAAGCCATCCTTTAAGCAGTGAACGCATGGCCGACATGCAGTCGCGTCAACAACTGCAAACGCCGCGGGCAGCCAACTTGGACAGCGATCTGATTCAAGCCATGATGTCTTCTAGGGCTCGCGTGTTGGCGCAGCCAGGCGTCGATGCACTGCGCGCATGGGCCAATGAGGCCACGGATACACACATTGACAAGCAAGTGCTGACCAAGCGCATGGGTGTTTTGTATGGCGCTGCCTTGTCTTGGATGCAATTGCGCGATATGGCGCAAGCCCGCGCTTTGATACCTCGTTTGCGTCAAGCTGCAGGTGATCACGCGACGGCGTTGCGTTTAATTCGTTTGTTTGAAGCAGAACTGGCCTTCAAAGAAGATGACATGCGCGCTGCGTTACGCGCCTTAAGCGCAACAGCCAATCAAGCACACCACCAATGGCCTCGCCCAGAGCTCATTGCTCTGGCACAAGCAAGCGCTCGCTTGCATACAACTTCTGCTTCGGCTGAGACTGCACAGCTATTGGCCAACAGCATTGCAGCGCTTCAAGCTTTGGTTTTGCAAACGCCGCAAGATGCCCAAGCATGGCAGGTATTGGCCACCGCATTGGCTGCACAAGGTCGACCTTTGGCATCCTTGCGCGCTGAGGGTGAGGTGCAAATTGCGCGCATGGATTTTGGTGCCGCGGTAGACAGATTCAGGGCGGCTCAAGATGCCTCACGAAAGGGGCCGGCACAAATGGGCGATCACATCGAGGCCTCCATCGTGGATGCGCGACTGCGATTTGCACAAGGCATACTGCGCGAGCAAATGTTAGAAAGAGAGCGCTGAAGGGCGCCCGTCAATCTGCCTTTGATCGATTGAGCGGCACACAAACACGCCATCCTTGGGGGCTTTTGTCACAGGCCAAAATACCTTCTGGCTCTGTTTTGGCATGCTTTTCAAACACCCACTTTTGGTTTTTTGGTTTAAAAACATAGTTGTCTCTGTAGTACACAAATTGGCCGTCTTGCCCCGTGTAAAAATAATCGATGTTGAATTCAATTTGCTGCGCAGTGATTTGCCAGTTTTGGATGGTTTTCACAGACAGGAAGGTGTCTGAATTTAATTTTTGAATTTCACGAATACTTCTGACTTTGGTTTCAGATACCGGCAACACGGCGGGTGAAATGCCATTGCCAAGCTGCGCATTTGTGAAGGCTGCAATGAAAGGCATGGCCTCCGAAATTTTTTGGAGGTCAGCGGGACTCAATTTTTCACCTCGCAAATTGAAGGCTTTTTTTTCATTCAAATAAGGCGGCTTGATTTCAAAAGAAATACCGCCAACCCCATCGACATGACCTTTGTCCACAAAATATTCTGTAGAACACCCAGACGAGAACAACAAGCCAAGCCCAAAAACCAAAGACTCAAACAGTTTGCGGTATGTGTGCCATCGCTGCACTTGTTGTTCTCTTTGCATGCCCTGGCTCAATTGCAACTTTGCGCCTGTGCTTGTTTGAAGGCGCTAGCACCAAACAAGGAAACGCTGACGCTGTAAACCCCGGCAATGACATTGCAAGTTAAGGCATTTCCGCCTTGCGCGTTGCAGTCTTTCAGGATGTTGTTGGACAGGTTGGTATCGGCGGTGGCCCGACTGAAACCGCACGTTGAGTAACTTTGGTCATGCTGAAAGCAGGCTTGCGAGACATCGATGCCAAACAGCATGTCGGGCACGAAGGCGTCACTTTTCGCAGTGCCGCAGCCAGCGCCCAAAGCATTGCCATCTTCTCTCGCACCGTTGGCGGTCCCAGAGTCAAATTTCAAAAAATCCCAAAATCCGCCACCTTGAACTTGGCGTGTGAGTTCGATATTGCATTCTTGCATTTGTTTTTCCTTTGTTCATTTAAAAATAGTCGATGATTAAAATGTCTGAAGCTGCCAAGACCCCGACCAAATGAATGGGCATCTCTGAAAGGGCATTGGCTGGCCTCAAAACGTCTCTTGCTTGAACCCCTTCAGGGAGCACCTCTTTGACAAACAGGGCCTGGAAATCGAGTTGGGCTTGAGAAACCAAGCCAAGCTCTACCAAGCCCCAAATGACAAAATGTGGCCCCTCTGATGAGTCAAAGTCAGCGCTACGCCAAGAGACGAATGACCTCTGGTCTGCGCTGTTGGCGTATAAGTTTGTAGTGTTTGCGTACATATAAAATTTCTGATGTGAATACCAAATGGGTAAGCACACGCAGATCTTAAAGTCGCAAAGTTCTTTGGGTGCCTACAAGCGCTTGCAGCATCACTTCGATCAAAATGCCTTTCACAAACCGCTATGATCGCGATCCCCCTTCAAAGTACCTATGGCAGGCATCCACATCACTGACATCGAAGCGGCCATCAATTACTGGCGCGAAAAAAACCCCTCCCCTGACGGCGTCACGCTGCCTCGGGAGCTCAGAGCGCTCGCAGAGGTTTATGCCTTGATGATTTTTTTCAAAGAGGATGAGGCCGACGAATTCTCTTTGCCTGTCGCGGCGGCAGAGGCTTGGCAAACTTGGTATGCCAGCACGCCCGATACGCCTTGCATTGCCATTTGCTCTACCTCACAAGGCGACCCCGAATGCAAAGGCTGTGGGCGTACTTTTGAAGAAGTTCAGTATTGGACAGAAATGAGTCCCGGTGAAAAAAGATCGGTTTGGCGCCGCATCACGGTAGATGGCACCTCATGGCGATTCAATCGCTATGCTGAGCGTGCGGCAGAAGATCGCAGCTTGTCGCGTGCTGCGGCCGATGCCCAAGTGCCACTGGGCTTTGCGAACTGAGTTACTTCCAGCGCAGCACTTCAAGGTGCACGCTGTCTTTTGAATTGCTCAAGGTCAGGGCGCCCTCTTGCACCGTTGCTTGCAACTGCATGCTGCGCTCGGCCAACTTGGCCAAGGCCTGACTGGCTTCTGTGGGCACGCGCCAGACCTGCAGTTTTTCCATGCGTGTGAGCTTGTTTTCAATACCGCGCCACCAAACTTCTGCAGCATGGTTAAAGCAATAGACCATGACGGCATCGGCTTTTTGACAAGCCTTGTTCAAGGGTTTGTCTTCGGGCTGACCGACTTCCACCCACAAGCGCGTTCGCCCCGTGAAGTCTCGCAATGACAAATCGGGATCGTCGGGATCGGACAAGCCCGAACCAAACGCCAACACGCCATCGCCATTTAAATCGGCTTGTAATTTGTAGGCGTTGAGGGCCAGCGCCAACAGGCGGATCATCATGCGTTCGTCGGTTTCACTCGGGTGGCGCGCCAGGGTCAGCGCATGGTCAGCGTAGTAGCTGTTGTCAATGTCGGCTATAGAAAGATTGACTTTGTAGATCGTAGACTTGAGGGCCATTGCGTGTGAACTCGATGAGGCTCGGTTAAACGCGTCGGGCCAGCTCAATGGCTTTGCCAATGTAGCTGCCAGGTGTCATGGCCAACAATCGATCTTTTTCTGCTTGCGGTATTTCAAGCTGGCGGATGAGCCCGTGCAAAGCCTCAGCTGTCACAGTTTTTCCGCGCGTGACTTCTTTTAATTTTTCGTAAGCGCCCTGAACACCATAGCGCCGCATGACCGTTTGGATAGGCTCTGCCAAGACTTCCCATGAAGCCTCCAAATCTTGCGCCAAGGCCTCTTCGTTCAGCTCCAATTTTTTCAAGCCGGTCATGAGTGACGCATAAGCCAAGGCGGTGTAGCCCAGTGCCACACCCATGTTGCGCAGCACGGTGGAGTCGGTGAGGTCGCGCTGCCATCGGCTGATCGGTAATTTTTCTGACAAGTGCTTGAGCACGGCGTTGGCCAAACCCAAATTGCCTTCCGCATTTTCAAAGTCAATGGGGTTGACCTTGTGGGGCATGGTGGACGAGCCAATCTCACCCGCTTTCAAGCTTTGCTTGAAATAGCCCAAGCTCACATAAGCCCAAATGTCGCGCGACAAATCAATCAAGATGGTGTTGGTGCGCGCAATCGCGTCAAACAACT
>CANFJC010000034.1 GCA_947447245.1 Comamonadaceae bacterium | reverse complement strand
TTTATTGCTGTATTGGCATAACCACCCATCACTGAGTTATTTGTTCTCAGGCATGTTCATTGGCCCCACCAGCCAAGCACCGCGCATTGATGAAGCACGCAACGATCAGCTGTATGAGCTTGAAATTGCCATGCAGGTGATTCAAACAAACCGCAAAAAGCATGGCGACAACATGCCGCCTTGGTTGGTCGATCGCACATTGCGCAATATCTTGGTAGATGTCACTGGCAACACGCATCGCAGCGAGTTTTGCATTGACAAACTCTATTCGCCAGACAGCACGACCGGTCGATTGGGTTTACTTGAATTGCGCGCTTTTGAAATGCCACCGCATGCACGCATGAGTATCGTGCAACAGTTATTGATACGCGCTTTGATTGCGCGTTTTTGGGACGATCCCTATACAGCACCTGCAACGCGTTGGGGCACAGAGTTGCACGACCGCTTTTTGCTTCCCAATTGGGTCAAGATGGATTTCCATGATGTGATGGCAGAAATGAGGCAAGCTGGTTTTGATTTTGACGAAGCTTGGTTTGAACCACACTTTGAGTTTCGTTTTCCACTGATCGGACAAGTCAGCTCGATGGGCGTGTCCTTGACATTGCGCAATGCATTAGAACCTTGGCATGTGATGGGAGAAGAAAGCACCTCAGGCGGCAACGTGCGCTATGTTGACTCTTCGCTCGAGCGCGTGGAGGTGCACGTCACCGGCTTGAACCAAAGCCGCTATGCCGTGACTTGCAATGGACAAGCGCTCCCAATGCAGTCAAATGGCACGATTGGCGAATACGTGGCGGGTGTGAGATACAAAGCGTGGAATCCGCCATCGAGCTTGCATCCAAGCATTGGGGTGCATGTACCTTTGACATTTGACATCGTTGACACTTGGATGAAGCGATCTATTGGGGGATGTACCTATCACGTCACACACCCCGGCGGCCGTAATTATGATGTGTTCCCTGTGAATGCCTTCGAAGCAGAAAGTAGGCGTTTAGCCCGCTTCACCAAAATGGGCCACACCCCCGGGTTGTTGCATGTGCCTCCGGCTACAATGAATGTTGCAGCGAGCAAAGAATTTCCCTTCACACTGGATCTTCGACATGGATGAATTAAAGGCCTTATCCTTGCTATTTTGTATCGTTTAAGTGCCGAGTAAACATGAATGATTGGTAAAACCTCAGACCTTTTTGACCAAGGTACCCCAGGGCATTTGAATGTAGCCCGGTGGGCGGCCTCGGCGTCGGTGGGTCACTATGACGAACTGCGCGGCAAAGTCATCTCTAACTCGGCAGACAAGACTGCCAGCCTTTCTCAAGACTGGCGTGACTTCTTTACCCACCTAGGTGAAGAAGGTTTGAATGACCTGAATCGCAAAACCGAAAGCCTGGCAAGGCAGATCAAAGATAACGGCATTACCTACAACGTGTATGCCGACGCTGGTGGCCCTCAACGTCCTTGGTCGCTGGATTTATTTCCAATGATCATGCCTACAAACGATTGGCTCGATATTGAAAAAGGGGTTTTGCAACGCGTGCGTTTGATGGAACACATCATGGCTGATGTGTATGGCGCGCAATCACTGCTTACCTCTGGCATGTTGCCCTCTGCGTTGGTGCATGGACATCCTGGCTATTTACGTTCTATGCATGGTGTTGCGCCTGTCGGTGGCAATCATTTGCATATTGTGGCCTTTGATTTGGCTCGGGGTGCCGATGGCCGATGGTGGGTTGTTTCACAACGTACGCAAGCGCCTTCAGGATTAGGTTATTTGCTTGAAAACCGCTTGTCGATCTCGCGCCTTTTTCCACAGCCTTTTGAACAAATGAAGGTGCAGCATTTGGCTGCGACGTATCGCGCGCTGATGGACGGTATCAAATCGATGAGTCCTGCAGGTGCACAAGCCCATATTGCTTTATTGACGCCGGGTCCCTATAACGAAACCTATTTTGAACATGTGTACTTAGCGCGTTACTTAGGCCTTACCTTGGTGCAAGGTAGCGACTTGACTGTGCGCGATCAGCGTTTGTATCTGCGCACCTTAGAAAAGCTCGAACCCATTCACGGATTAATCAAGCGGGTAGACGATGCATGGATAGACCCGCTTGAATTGCGTCCCGACTCCACATTGGGTGTACCAGGTTTATTGCAGGCCATTCGCGCAGGCAATGTCTTGGTGGTGAACGCTCCAGGCAGTGGGTTTTTAGAATCCAGCGCGCTACTAGGCTTCTTACCTGCACTGTCTAAAAAAATATACGGCGAAACCTTGCATTTGCCTGCAGTACCCACATGGTGGTGTGGTGAACGTGCAGCCATGCAAGAGGCATTAGCGCAGATGGACCGTTGTGTCATCAAGCCCAGCTACGGCCAGTCTCCATATTACCCAGACTTCAATCCTGTGCTCGGCAATGCGCTTTCTCGAAAAAGCATGGACGAATGGGCGGGTCGTATTTTGCGTGAAGGCGATGCCTACACACTTCAAACGACAACGCCACTTTCACAAATGCCAACCTGGGTTTCCAATCTAGAAAACCCAGGGATCATGCCCAGATCCATGATGTTGCGTGTCTTCGCCATGTCAGATGGCAGTCACTCATGGAGAGTTTTGCCTGGTGGCCTTGCACGTCTGGTGACATCACCTGGCGGCGTTGCCTCTATGCAAGGTGGTGGTAGCAGCGCTGATGTTTGGGTTAGAACCTCAGGTGAAGTCGATCGCACCACCTTGCTCACGCCCCAACTGACACCCGCCATGGTGGAGCACCGCAAACGATTGATCACCAGCCGCGCTGCGGAAAATATGTATTGGCTAGGCCGCTATTCAGAGCGCGCAGAAAATACTTTGCGTTTGGTGCAACTCACACTCGAGTCTTTGAATGGCGAAGATCCTTCTTCGGTCAACCTGCTCAATTGGTTGCAAGGTATGGCAGAAAACAATGCCATCGTGCCAGCAGGGGCACCTTCGCCTTTGCAGTCACGTCGGGTATTTGAACGCGCGCTGCTTGGTTGTTTGATGGATGTCAAACAAGCATCGAGCCTTGGCTTCAATCTGCAGTTCATCAAAAACACCGCCTCTGCTGTCCGCGAGCGATTGTCTCAAGAACAATGGCGTTTAACGATTCGTGCCGAAAAAGATTTCCTAGATTCCTGCGCCTTGTTCCACAAAAACGGTGACTATTCATTTGCGTATGCCCTGCGTGTTTTAGAAACCACCAGCGGCTATTTAGCGGCCATGACTGGCGCACAAGTCGATCGCATGACGCGCGACGATGGTTGGAAGTTGTTAATCATTGGCAGGTTAACGGAGCGCTTGGATTATTTGTCAAAAGCCCTGTCTTTGGCTTTTGCATGCGACTCAGTGAATGAGCCTGGTAGTTTTGAAGCGCTCTTGGTATTGTTTGACAGCACCATCACCTTCCATGCGCATTACCAACAAAGTCGCGATCTGGTAGCGCTTTTGGAGTTGCTGGTACTTAACCCCGAAAATCCACGTTCGTTGCGATGGGTTACCGATTCATTGCGCAGTCAAATCCAAGAACTTACCCGGGAGGGTGACCACCCCGAGATGCTGACTAAGCAATGGTTGCCTGATCTGTCGCCCTATAAACTTGAGTCTTTGTGCCATAAGAACCAGCCACTCCCTGCTCTGCTTGATTTGCTTGAGCATTGCCATGCCTCTGCTTCCAAAATTTCAGATGAAATTAGCTTGCGATTCTTTACGCACAGCCAAGCAAAAAAGCAAGATCCGTTTTATTCATGAAATTGCGCGTAACCCACCACACGCATTATGCGTACACGCCTGCAGTAGAAACTGCACAGCATCTGGCATGCTTAAAGCCTGTAGATTCAACATGCCAAGCCGTTTTGTCGCACAGCTTGCGCATTGAACCAGCGCCCTCACAGCAAATAGAGCAGCGCGATGTATTCAAAAATGAACAGCTATTTTTTTCGCTGCAATCGCCTCACGAAACTTTGGATGTTATTTCTCAAAGCACCATCGAGACCTTTGTACCCCCCACATACCCCAGCACGATTGCTTGGGAAACAGTACGCGAACAATTTCGTTACAAAGCAGGCAGCGACTACGAACCCGCCAATGAATTTGTATTTCCTTCACCCTATGTCAAGCGGCATGAAGATTTTGCAAGTTATGCGCGCACGAGTTTTCCCAAAGGGATGTCCTTACTGCAAGCAGCACAGGATTTGATGCACCGCATTTATGCAGACTTCACTTATGAAAGTCACTCGACAGAAATCAACACACCCGCATTAGAAGCTTTAGCCACCCGAAAAGGTGTTTGCCAAGACTTTGCCCACATCATGATTGCTTGTTTGCGAAGCATGGGAATGCCAGCACGTTATGTCAGCGGCTATTTGCTGACCCACCCTGCACCAGGCAAAGAGCGGCTGATTGGCAGCGATGCTTCACACGCTTGGGTATCTGTATACCTTCCAGATTTGCCTGGCGCATCTGAAGGTTCAGGTTGGTGGGACCTTGACCCCACCAACAACAAAGACGGATGGGGCAGCCCTGGGGAGGACTACATTCGACTTGCCTTTGGCAGAGACTTCTCTGACGTATCACCTATTCGCGGTGTGATACATGGTGGCGCCAAACATACACTGACTGTTGCAGTCACTGTTGAACCTATCGCAGAAGAATCAGGACAATAGTCAGAATGCAAAACCTGCGAACTGCTAACGGGTTGCGCAAGGTTTGACTCGGTTTTCAATCCGTAGAAGGAAATTTATTTCAAAACTGACTGGCCATTCTGCAAGTTAAAAAGGTACAGCCAAATCCTCTGGTGGTCGAATCGTTGTACGCTTCATTAATCTTGGATAAGCAGGATCCCAGGTATCACGGCGGTGCATGGCTGCAGCATTGTCCCAAAGTACGCCATCCCCTAGATTCCATTTGTGTTCATAAACAAATTCAGGTCTAAATGATCGCTCATGAATTTCTTCTAACAAGGCTTGGCTATCTTGCGGAGATAAACCCACAATATAGGGCACAACACTCTTAGGACAGTAAATTGACTTTCTTCCTGTGATGGGATGTGTTCTTACGACAGGGTGAGTTTGAACAGTGCCATCAGCTTTTTGTTTTGAATTTGAAGGCTCACTGTACTGCTCGTTAAAGTGTTCATAGGAATGAACAGCTTTAAGGCCTGAGATGCGATGCTTTAATTCTTCTGGTAGTGCATCATATGCCCGATACATATCTGCAAAAGATGTGTTTCCACCTTCAGGAGGAATAACATGAGCTGCAAGCAAAGAGCCCAATGCAGGTGTAGGTCGATAGGTTTGATCTGTATGCCAACCAGCTTCTCCATCGCCTAAAGCGCCAATTTTTCTATCACCCTCTTTGACGTTAGAGATGTAGAGCAACTCAGGCACCTGATTTGAAAGATATTCGATTCGACTGTGAATTTCCAGTCTTCCAAATACTTTTGAAAGTCCAGCCAGTCTTTGCTCGTTTTCAGTGTCTAAATTTTTAAAGAGCAATACTTGGTGCTTCAGCCAAAGATATTGCAGCCGACGTTGAACACCCTCTTTATGGACATCATCCAATGTGACACCAATGACCTCCACAGCAAAATCGGTATGCGTCAAATTTCTAGTTGTGATGTTCATTTTTAGCCCCTTTATCGAAATAATTCATTCATTATTTGAATTTAATTGACCTTTGTCAACAATTTTTATTGTTTTTAAAAATACATAAATTGTTTTTAAAACAAATATTAATGAACAGCTTGCACTTGTTTGAATGCGCTAATTTCATGATCACTGAAATCAAATTCTTTCAAAATTTCATCTGTGTGCTCCCCTAACATCGGGGCTCGCCTGTCCGCTAGATCTGACTCTCCATTCGCCATTTGAACTGGCCCCGTCATGGTTAGATAGGAACCCAAGGTGGGATGTGAATGCTTTGATATGAGACCTTGCGAGAGGACCTGAGGATGATCAAACATATCCTCTATCGATCTAACTGCAGAACAGGGCACCCTGTTTCCAAAATGTTGCTCCCACTCTAATGCTGTTTTATTTTGTAAGGCCGCATGGAGCATTGGCAGCAAAATCTCTTCATTTTCTTTGCGCTTTTTCATGCTGTCATAACGGGGGTCTTGACTAAGGCTAGAAAGCCCAATCAATTCGCAAAGTGATTTCCAAAAATCTTCTGTTGGCGCTTGAAGGTATATAAAGCCTTCCTTTGCAGGATGAATACCGTTTAGTTTTCCACCTTTCAGATCGCGTTCAACATTGCGATCTTCGTTTTGCCCCCATACCAAGCGACCCGATTGCATTGCCAAGGCAGAACGCAATAGTGAGGTATTTATTTTTTGGCCTTTACCTGTTTTTTCTCTTTCGTAAAGTGCGGCACATATAGCCATGGCCATTAAAGATGAACTGTAGTAATCAACAACGGAACCCCAAACCACGTGCGGCTTTTGTTCCAATGCACCTTGAGCTTTGGATATCCCAGTTAAAGATTGAAGCACTTGATCAAATCCAGGATTTCCAGACATTGGGCCTGTCTCACCAAATCCAGTTAAACCACAATAAATAATTTTTGGATGAATGTCGATCAGTTGTTCGTAGTCAAGGCCCAGTCGACTAGAAACTCCCGGACGGAAGTTATGAACGATGACATCGGCCTTCTTGATAAGCCTTTGAATGACCTCAAGCCCACCGCTATTTTTCAGGTCTATCACTATGCCTCGCTTATTTCGATTGACGCCAACATAAGCGCGACTTTCGCCAATCAAGGTTGAAGGATAGTTTCGCATCATGTCGCCACTAGGACTTTCAACCTTGATCACATTTGCACCTAAGTCTCCTAATAAAGTAGCACCAAAGGGCCCGGCAATGTAAGAGGTTAAATCAAGAACAGTAATACCAGAAAGCGTTTGACTCGACATGGAAATATTTCAATCTGAAACTAATTTGTTTTCTTTCACCAAATCTGTCCACATTGGAGCTTCTTTAAGAATCAAAGCGCCAAAGGCAGATGATGCAAGCGGATAGGGCTCAACTTCTTGAGCTGAAAGACTTGATTTTGTTTGTGGGTTATTCAATGACTTGATAAGCGCATCAGAAAGTTTGTTAACAACCTCTGCAGGTGTACCCGCTGGCGCAAGAAGTCCCCACCAACCGACCACACTAAATCCTGTAACACCTGATTCAGACACAGTTGGCACACTTGGCAGCGATGTAATGCGATCAGCACTTGTCACTGCCAATGCACGCAATTTACCCGCACGGATAAGGGGCAAAGCACCGGCCACCGTATCAAAAGAGAAACCAACCTGACCAGATGCTGTGTCAGTCATCGCTTGAGCACTTCCTCTATAAGGCACGTGAGTTGCTTTGACGCCTGCTTGTTTCAATAGGACCTCACCCACCAAATGAGTTGTTGTGCCAGTACCAGGGGAGCCAAAATATCCGCCTTTTTCTTTCAGCCGCGTGACTAACTCTTGAAATGTTTGAGGTGCATCGGCAGTGTTGGCTGTTACTACAACAAATGCACTCTTCGCAAGACCACCAATTGGAACAAAGTCTTTTTCAGCTTTGTACTTGGGAGGGCTTTTGGACATTGCGGGTGCAATGATCAAGCCACCTGCAGAAGCCAAGGTCAATGTATACCCATCGGGTGTTGCCTTAGCACCAAACTCTGGGCCCAACATGCCTCCAGCCCCGGGCTTATTTTCGATAATGATGGATTGACCAAGAATGCCCGAATAAGACTGAGAAACGATACGCGCAACGACATCACTTCCTGTTCCTGGCGTAAATCCAACAATGATTCGAATTGGCTTAGAAGGAAAGGATTCTTGAGCTGCTACGTTGGTGAATCCAAATGAAAGGACAAACAACGAAGCAATATGGAGACATAAAAATCGGCAAATCTTAGTCATAAAGGCTTCCTCAAATTTAAAGGCTGATGTCGTGAAACTTGATATTAGTCAAAAAAACTTGCTCTGTAAACCACAATATTGGTCTAATAAGCTTATTTCGGAGATTCACTGTGAGCAAAGGTATTTTTAATTCATGGGGCACTGAGCGTGTTGTTTTTGGTTCGGATGCTTTTAACAATGTCGCCCAACTTTCAGATGAGTTTGGTGCACGGCGTGTATTTGTCATCCTCAGTGAAACACTTTCAAACAACTCAACAATCAAGGCCGATCTAGAGAGACACTTTAAAAATAAAATCGTAGGCTGGCAAATAGGAATGCCACAGCACATGCCTAGGCCGGCGGTTCTCAAAGTTGCAGAAACTGTGCAATTGTTAAAAGCAGATCAATTGCTTTGTATTGGAGGTGGGTCCATCATTGATTCAGCAAAAATGATCCAACTCTGCTTAAGTCAGAACATTCAAAACACAGTTGAATTCGAACAATATGCATCCTCTGTGGATATGAATGGGACTTCATTCCAGCCATCTATCGCTGATCAAACAATCAGAACGATCTGCGTTCCCACCACGCTTTCTGGCGCAGAATTTACGGGTCGTGCTGGATCAGTTGATCCATTAACGGGTCATAAGCAAATTTATATTCACAAAAATTTCGCGCCTCAAGTTGTCGTTCTTGATCCGAATATGACATTGAACACACCTTTAGATCTCTGGTTTTCCTCAGGAATTCGCGCCATAGATCATGCGGTAGAGAGTTTGTGTTCACCCGACTGCAATCCTTATGCCGAAGGATTAGCCGCAAACGGATTAAAACTACTTTCAAAAAGTTTGAGCGATGTTAAACAAGACAATGAAAACATCACGGCACGACTAAATTGTCAACTTGGAAGTTGGTCCGCAATAGGCGCGCTTCAAGCTGGCGCAACAATGGGCGCAAGCCACGGTATTGGCCATGCTTTGGGGGGTCTTGGCGTTCCTCATGGTTACACTTCCTGCGTTATGCTGGCACATGTTTTGCGTTACAACTATTCGACCAATATGCACAAGCAAAAATTGATTGCACAGCTTATGAATGATCCCCATCAAGATGCTGCAGATGCTGTCAGTAATCTAGTGAAAAGTCTCGGGCTTCCAACTAGATTGAGAGATGTGGGCATTAAACGAAATGATTTAAAGCTTGTTGCTGAAAACGCAATGAAAGACAAATGGATTCACACCAATCCAAAAAAAATTTCTAGCGCATCCGATGTGATGACTATTTTGGAATCTGCTTGGTAATACTCAAATATTTGAAAAGATAACTATGACAAAAGCTAAAGCAATTGATAAACCAGGGACTGCGCAACAAAGCCAGCTTGCACGTGCCTTTGACGTCATCAATGCACTTATCAATGCGACACAACCGATGAAATTAAAAGCTCTCGCTGAGGTAACAAGGTTAGATGCCAGCGGAACGCTTAGATTGCTAAAGACACTTGTTGAACTTGGATACGTTATTCGCATCGAATCGACCAAATCTTATTTGCCAAGTGTTAAGGCACTGTTCCCAATCGGGCTCTATCACCCGATTCAAGAATTGCGGCGAGATGCAGCTCAATTACTCATTGAAATTCAACAAACTTGCGATGTAACGTCTGCACTTCAAATTTTTTTAGGCGGACAAAGAGTCGTTATTGATCAAAGACATAATTCAAGCCGACTCACGCCATTCTGGAACACAACAATCACAAGCCCATTGCACTCATCTGCTTCTGGAAAACTTTACCTTTCTACACTTGAATTCAACGAGCGTCGTAAATTGGTGGGTAGCAGTCCACTTGAACGATTTACTGCTGGAACTCTAACGAGGTTTGAGGATCTTGAGGCAAATATTCAAGCTTCACTAGAACAAGGATTTTTTACAGCCAAGGAGGAGGCTTTTTCTGGAATGTCATCAGTCGCTGCGCCATTAAGGGCTCCAGGCGGTTTAGTCATAGGCGCAATGGTCGCAACCGGGAATGCCAGCCAACTTCAAGATAAGAAGCTCATTGAATGTGGGCAAATTGTGAAACGATCAGCAGATTTTTTAAGTCAAATGTCTCCGAATATTCGTACTTTAGAGTCTCTTCTAGGTCAAAACTGATAAAGGCTAGGCTGGTGTCTCAATTTGTTTTTTGAGTGTCAATTAGACGTTGCCGATTCAAAATCAAATTTGCTTTTTTCAAATGAGCCATGTCTATCAAAACGCCATTTTCAGCGACTGCTCCTCGTCCCTGGGAATTAACCTCCTCTAACAAATTGACGATTCGAACAGCCCAATCAAGTTCGGATTGCGATGGTGAGAATACAGCATTAGCAGAATCAATCTGTGTGGGGTGAATGGCCCATTTGCCTTCAAAACCCAATGACTTGGCTCGCCATGCAGATGACAAGAATCCCTCTCCATCCGAGAAATCAGTAAATGGCCCGTCAATGGGTCTGAGTCCATTTGCCCTGCAAGCATTGGCAATTCGCGCCATTGCAAAATGCCACTGATCATTGACATGAGGATGCCTTTGACCTTGCTGGTTTTTTTCAGAAAGTACAGAATAATCTGCATTAGGCCTTCCAAAAACAATGTCTTGAGTTTGCATTTCAACGGTGTAATCACCAACACCAAAGACCATTGCCTCAAGGCGAGAAGATGAACAAGCAATATCCTCCACGTTGGCAACGCCTTGCGCTGTTTCTATCAGTACTTCAATCCCGATTTTCTTATCACGCTTGGTTTCTCGTTCAATCAAAGTCAAAATTTGGTCCACAAATTTGACATCAAATGCAGTAGAAGTTTTCGGCAATAAAATCAAATCCAGTCGTGGGCAGTTTCTGGCCACATCGACTATGTCCTCAAGTGCCCAAGCAGTGTCGAGGCCATTCACTCGGACAGATAAAAGCTTAAGACCCCAATCTATCTCGTTCAAGGCACGGATCGCTTCAGTTCTTGCCTGCGCTTTTCGCGCAGGCGCAATCGCGTCCTCCAAATCCAAAAAGATTGAATCAGCCGCTCCACGTGCTGCTTTTTCAAAAAAGTGGGTACTGGTTGCTGGCACTGCTAAAGCACAGCGTTGAAGTCTTTTCGTCATGGTTTTTACTTTTTAATTTGTGCTTTGAATTTGGTCCGTTGTGAATAACGACCACTGGGATAATGCCCGATGCCAATTTCGACTACGCACCCTCTGCTGTCATAGTAAAACCGAGTGATCCGCATTGCCGCTTGACCTTCTTTTGCATCCAATGCCAAGGCCATTTCCATGGTTAAGTTGGCAGCTGAAATTTCTTGCTGAACTTCAACGATGCGCAATCCTTTTTTCTGTTCTAACAAGGAATAGATGGGGCGATTTAACACCTTTCTCTTTACAAAAATATCAGCATGTTCCGGCCAAATAAAGACTTGAAGAAAACACAATGGCAATTTTGTTTTAGGTACTTTTCGCAAGATTTTAATCGACGACCAAACCTGACCCACTGGGCAATGCAGTTGCTCTGATAGCTCTGCATTCGCAATGATTTCCTCTTGAGACATTACATGCATCTGTGTTGCATCAACAAATTGCAATAAATCAGAAATTGTTTCAATACCACTGAAAAATTGAGCTGCATCAGATCGAGAAGAAACTGCAGTTCCTATACCTGCCTTTGAAGTAATGAGGCCCTCGTCCTTCAATTCCCGAAGCGCTTGCCTGACAGTGTGACGGCTAACGCCATACTTCACAACGAGTTGATCTTCAGGGGGCAAAAGCGCCCCAATTTTGTATTTTTTGGCGTCAATTTCTTGGCGCAATGTTTGAGCCAGCGCCAAGTAAAGTGGCAATCTATTGGAATCCATATGCGATGAATTCAAAGTATCTAAGTTGGCCCAAGGGTATATACCAGTTATGTTTTGATTTCCAAGCTTTTATTGTACGTACATTACATCATCATGCAAAACATTTCCAACCGATGCAGAAAGTAAGTACGCATGTCTTCTCAACAATCAGGTCAATCTACTTCCAACTCAGAGCCAAATAAATCGCTTACAGGCATGGCTCTTGAAGGAACTCAAGTTGTCGATATATCGAATTTTTTAGCAGCGCCAATGTGCTCCATGTTCTTGGCAGACTTTGGGGCAAGCGTCATTAAAGTTGAGCGTCCCGTGATCGGAGATGAAATTCGCAGATGGGGCGAAACCAAAAATGGCGTAGGCCTTTACTACAAAGCTGTCAATCGCGGTAAGAAGAGCATCACTGCAGATTTGCGGACGCCTTTAGGCGTGGAGATTGTCAAAAAATTAATCGTCAACGCTGACATATTGATCGAAAACTATCGACCTGGCACCATTGAAAAATGGGGATTAGGACCAGATGTGTTAATGGCCATCAATCCTGGCCTCATCATTGTTCGAGTCACTGGATTTGGCCAAACAGGCCCCTATAAAGATCGACCAGGATTCGGAACCATCGCTGAAGCTTATGCGGGGTATGCCTACATATCTGGTTACCCAGATCGCCCGCCTTTGCTGCCAGGGTTTGGTCTTGCTGACTCAACCACGGGCTTGATGGCCGCTTACCTTGCATCAGTTGCTCTGCATGACAAAAGAAAAAATGGAAAAGGTCAAATCGTTGATCTTGCGCTTTACGAAACGCTCTTGACATTACTTGGACCACAGGTGGTTAATCATGATCAATTAAACATTGTTCAAGAACGAGCAGCATCACGGCTTCCTTTCACCGCGCCTCGAAATATCTATCTAACTAAAGATAAGAAATACATTTCGGTGGGTGGTAGCGCGCAATCTATTTTCGAAAGAATTTGTCTCGCACTTGAAATACCAGAATTAGCCCTTGATTCTAGATTTGCAGACAACCGGGCAAGGCTTGCAAACGTTGATGCCTTGGACGAGGCCCTGCAAAACGCTATTTTGCGTTTTGATAGGGCTGAATTGATGGAACGCTTCATACAACTCGAAGCTGCCATCTCGCCGGTCAACAATATCCAAGATATTTTTGCCGATGCACACATGGCATCTCGAGAAAACATCATTGAACTGTATGACGATGAACTAGGCACTGGGCTGCGAATGCAAAATGTGCCTGGAAAATTGTCGCGAACACCCGGTCAAATTAACCATACAGGTCCTCGCATGGGCGAGCATAACCGCGAAATATTGATAGACAAATTGGGCTACAAAGAATCAGATTTATCTGCTTTGGGCGTTGACTTTTCAAACTCAAAATAACCAAATACTGAAGGTGAGAATTTAATTTATGTCAATTTATCGCAGCTTTTTATTTGCCCCAGGCAATCACGCCAGACGAGTTGAAAAGGCGCTTTCTCTTGCTGCAGATGCCGTTATATTGGATCTTGAAGATGCCGTGGCAAATTCTGAAAAAATAAAAAGTAGAGAGCTTGTTCTTACAGCTTTGCAAGGTCCTCGAAATTGCAAAGCCTACGTCAGAGTCAATGCACTTGGCACGCCTTGGTCTTACGGAGATTTGGTCGCAGTCATCAATCCTAGAGTAGATGGTGTATTGCTTCCAAAAGTTGAAAGTGCTTCAGACCTCCATACTGTGGAGTGGCTGATAACCTCACTTGAAAATGAGCGTAACTTACCCAAAGGAAGCATCGACCTGATTCCAATCGTTGAAACTGCCCTTGGTTTTTCTAACTTAAAAAGCATCGCCCGTTCCAGCACAAGGGTCCGCAGAATAGCGTTTGGCGCTGGCGACTTCACTTTGGATCTTGGGATCACTTGGACTGCTGATGAAACTGAGCTTCTGTCTTATAGAAACAGCTTTGTTGTGGAGTCCCGTGCGGCAGGACTTGAGCCTCCCTTAGACACCGTGTGGGTGGCTTTAGATGACGAAACTGGTTTCAATAAATCCGTAGAGACTGCTCAAAAACTCGGGTTCCAAGGAAAGATGTGTATCCATCCCGATCAGCTCAAGAAAGTCAACGAATGTTTCAGTCCATCTGAGAAGCAAATCGCTCAGGCAAAGAGAATCATTGAGGCCTTTGCAGTTGCAGAAAAACAAGGCTTAGCTGCTATCCAAGTAGACGGTAAGTTTGTCGATTACCCAATTGTTTATTTAGCAGAAAAATTGGTTCAACGAGCTAATGCTATTCAAGAAAATTTCACTTCCAAAAATTAATCATTGATTGAAGACCGCTACATGACTTCCTCATCCAACATCCAACCACTAGACAATGTTCGCATTCTGGATGTTTCTAGTTTTTTAGCTGGTCCCTTTTGCTCGACGCAATTGGCTGAATTTGGTGCAGAAGTTTTGAAGGTTGAGTTACCTACCATTGGCGATGCTCTGCGCAGGTTTGGAACCATTACGGAAAACGGCGACTCACTGCCATGGCTGTCTGAATGCAGAAATAAAAAATCAATCACCTTGGACATGCGACTCCCAGAAGGTGCTGCCATTTTGAAACGCCTGGCTGAAAAGGCAGATGTGATGGTAGAGAATTTTCAGCCCGGTACATTAGAAAAATGGGGTTTGGGCTGGGATACGCTCAGGGAGATCAATCCGCGCCTGATCATGGTGCGCATCTCTGGCTACGGTCAGACAGGTCCCTACCGAGACCGCCCAGGTTTTGGCCGTATCGCCAATGCATTTGGCGGCCTTGCTTATCTGGCCGGTTATCCCGACCGGCCGCCGGTCACACCCGGCTCAGCCACCATCCCAGACTACATGGCCGGCCTCTACGGCGCCTTGGGCGTGATGTTTGCATTGAGAGCACGCGAGCGCACAGGCAAGGGCCAGATGGTGGATATTGGCTTGTACGAGCCGATTTTCCGCATCCTCGACGAGCTAGCTCCCGCCTATGCCCTCAAGGGCTACGTGCGCGAGCGCATGGGTCCCGCCACGGTAAACGTTGTGCCACACAGTCACTACCCCACGAAGGACAAACGTTGGATCGCAATTGCTTGCACCAATGACAAAATTTATGAGCGCTTGGCTGATGTCATGGCCAAAGAGGGAATGCCAGCGCCTGCAGAGTGGGCCTTGCTAAAAAACCGCGAGATCGATCGCACGAAGGTTGACGAACATGTAGCGGCGTGGACTTTGAGTCATGATCGCTTGGAAGTCCTGACCATCTGCGAATTGGCACAGGTTCCGTGCGGTCCAATCTACGCCATTGACGAGATTTTCGAGGACCCTCAATATGCCGCGCGCGGCAACATCCTGAAGGTACATGATGACAGAGTGGGCGAACTGTCCATTCCAAACCTGGTGCCTCGACTGTCGGATACACCTGGCAGCGTTAATTGGCTCGGCCCGCGATTGGGAGAGCACAATGACGAAATTTTCAAGACTGAATTGGGTATGGCCGTTGAGGACCTTGAACGTCTCAAAGCCAAAGGCGTCATCTGAGCCAATAAAAAACCGAGAACTAACATGTTGAACTTTCCAGAGCACATCACCATTAGCGAAGTAGGGCCGCGCGACGGGCTGCAGAGTCTTGACCGATGGATTGAGACTGAGACCAAAATTGCCATGATCGACCGGCTATCCCGAGCTGGTTTTCCTGTGATCGAGAT
>CANFJC010000033.1 GCA_947447245.1 Comamonadaceae bacterium | reverse complement strand
GGTCCAACTCTTTGGCATAGTCTGCACCGGTGATGTCAACACCTTTGAAAGCAGGCTTGGGGTCTGAGCAGCCACTAAGTCCTGCCAAAGCGGCCCACAATGCCAAGGCGCCAAAGCATCTAAGCCAAAAGTTAGAAAAACGAAAGTTATTGGGCATGAGAAGCTTCAACTGATTCAAAACAAATAGTGATCGACCAACAATGCCGCAAACAACACGCTCAAATGAATGAGTGAAAACTTGAAAGTTTTGCGTGCCAATTCGTCAGAGTAATTGCGCCACAAAGCCCAAGCATAGCCAATGAACATGAGACTCAAAATAACAGCTGCAGCAAGGTACAACCAAGAACTCATGCCATAAGCAAAGGGCATCAAGCACGAAGCCATGAGCACAATGGTGTAGAGAAAAACTTGAAGACGCGTAAATTCATTGCCATGTGTCACTGGCAACATGGGCAAGCCGGACTTGCGATAGTCTTCTACGCGGTACAAGGCCAAGGCCCAAAAATGCGGGGGCGTCCACAAGAAAATAATCAAGAAAAGAATGAGCGCTTCGGGGCCGACATCGCCGGTCATAGCGGCCCAGCCTAACACGGGCGGCATGGCACCCGATGCACCACCAATCACAATGTTTTGCGGCGTGAGGGGTTTCAAAATCACGGTGTAAATGATGGCGTAGCCCACAAAGGTGGCAAAGGTGAGCCACATGGTAAGCGGGTTGACCGCAACATACAAAATGATCGAGCCAATGGTGCAAAGCACCGCAGAAAACATCAAGGCTTGCATGTCGCTCAATTGGCCCTTGGCCGTGGGACGCCAAGCCGTGCGCTTCATTTGCGCGTCAATGGTTTTTTCAATCAAGCAATTGAAAGCAGCAGCCGCACCTGCCACCAACCAAATGCCCACACACGCAATGAAGCCCAACTGAACTTCTTTCCATGTGGGCACACCTGGCACAGCCAAGACCATGCCAATCAAGGCGCAAAACACAATGAGTTGCACAACGCGCGGCTTCATCAGCGCGTAGTATTGGCGCCAGGGTGAGCCAGCTTGTAATTCGGCAGCGGTGCTCATGCGGCAAGCCTTCTTGAAAAATTATTCATGGTCATCTTTGAATTTTGCTTCTGCTCAACATGTAAGTGAGCGTCATCATGAGTGCACCCGCGCCGCCAGTATGCGCCACAGCGGCAAGCAAGGGCCAATCCAACACCACGTTGGACAAGCCTGTGATCAATTGAAGCGTTAACAAGGCAGATAGAAGGCGCGTCAGGCCAGGCAAGATGTCGGCTTTTTTAAACTGCCACACCATGAAGGCCGCAAAAGAAAAAACCAACAAGGCCATGAGCCTGTGCACAAAGTGAATTGAAACCAAGGCTTCCATGGGCAAGTATTGACCCTTAGAGTCAATGCCTAAGCCGCGCCAAATTTCAAAACCTTGGAAGTTCCAAGCAGGCCACCATTGGCCATTGCAATCTGGGAAACCATTGCAAGCCAACACGGCGTAATTGGTACTGACCCAAGCGCCCAATGCAATTTGCAATGTGAGAAAACCCGCGGCAGCCCAAATGAGTTGACAGTGAAATTTGGCAATCGTTTGACGCTGTGATGCTGGCTTCCATGCCACTTGAGCCGAAAGCAGCACAAGCAATCCAATGCCTCCCAACAAGTGCAAAGTCACTATGGCGGGAGAGAGTTTGAGGGTGACAGTGAGCGCGCCAAACGCGCCCTGCATGCAAACCCAAAACAAAGTGAGCCATGCCCAAAAGGGTTTCACTTGCCATGCACCGTTGAAAGAAAATTGCCCTTTCCAACGCTGCCAAGTGCTGCTAAGGGCCAACAACAAAATTAAAAAGCCCACTGCCATGGCCAAGTAGCGATGAATCATTTCGATCCATGCTTTGTTGTGCGTCACGGGGCCAGTTGGCATGGCCGTTTGGGCTGCATCAATGTGGGTGATGGCCCCCAAAGGACTGGCGCTGCCATAACAACCTGGCCAATCGGGGCAACCCAAGCCAGAGTCGGTGAGCCGAGTGAAAGACCCAAACAGCACCAAATCGAATGTGAGAAACAAAGTGAGCACCGTGATCGCGCGCAATTTGTAATTCACTGGCTGGTGCCGACTGCTGTACAAGGTCCACACCAAGGGCAGCAGTGCAATGAGCACGCCCATGCCCAGCAATCGCAAGGTCGGTGAGAGGTTGTACAAGTCGACTTCGGTCATTGGATCAACGGCCTGGTGTGTCCCAAAATGCAGAAGCTCGCAAAAGCCGGTCTAGGTCTTTTTTGGCTTTGGCCGCAGCGGCCAAATCAATGCCAGGCGGAAAGCGCATCATCCAATTGCCCATGGGATCGACCACATACAAATGCTCTGACAATTGACGACCGGTCGCAGGTTTGAGCCATTCAGCAATGCTTTGCTCATTGACTCTTAAAACAGTGGCTTGCGACAAGGCCGGCATGAGCTTGGCATCAACAGGAGCATCGCCTGTGGCCAACCAGACCCAATCGATGCGATCTTTTTCTTTGCCCAAGGACTCGCGCAATTGGCGCTGAAAATACAAATGCTTTTGACAAAGCTCATCGCATGCGGCATCGGCCACACTGACCAACAACCATTGACCCTTGAGTGAATTCAAAGCCACCTTCTCGCCACTGAGTTTTGAAACCTCCAAGGCCGGCAAGGATCGCTGCGGATCAATGAGCTCACCGTGATTGCGGCGGCCTTCTGGGCGAATGACGTAATAAGTGAAGTAAGACGCAATGACGGGCGATGCGCACACCAAGAACACGACCAACATTTTCCAGCGGCCGGCTCGGGTGCGTTTTTCATCGACCCACACAACTTCATTTGGATTGGGCAAGGTGTGAACCGTCATGCCCAAGGGCGCATCTGCCCATGGGGTGTGCTCAGTGGGAGTCGGTGACTTTGGATTTGATACGGGGTCGGACAATTTGGAACCAGACATAAAGCAATGCAATCAAAAGCGCCAATCCAAACCATTGGAAGGCATAACCGTGGTGTTTCTCAACACCTGTTGCGGCCTGCGGCCATTCACGCAGCAAGCCTTCTGAGGCTGCGCCCACCTGAATGACTGAAATTTCCAACAAGGGCAACCCAGTCTCAACGCGAAAATCTTGCAAGTCTAGATTTTGCCGTATTACCGCCTTGGCTTCCTCGCCCAAGGCGTAAAGCTTGGAGGGCGGCAAGGCTATCAAACCATGGAGCACAACAGCACCTGTGGGCGTTTGAATGGCTGGCAAACGTGAGCGATCGGTAAAGTCGCGGCCCACCCAACCGCGTTGTACCAAGACCACCGCCCCTGTGGCTTGCACTTTGAAGGGTGTCATGACGTAAAAACCAGGCCGCGCGTTCATTTGGCGGTTGTCCAAATAAACGGTGAATGTGTCTAACCACTCGCCTTCCAACTTGATGGGCCGATGCAGCAAGCCGATCCGATTGGTTTGTGAGTCTTGAGGCCCCCCTAAGAAAGAACCCTCCAGAAGGGGCATTTGAGCCTTTTGTGTGATTTCGGCCTGCCAATCGATTTTGGTCTGCGCCCTGCCCAACTGCCAAAAACCCAATGAGCAAGTGATGGCAACGCACAAAAGCGCCAACAAGAACCACATGGCCGATTGAAGCCGTGTGTTCTTTTTCAATGGCGTTGAAAATGCCGACCAACTCATCCGATAATTCCGTTCATGAAAATACTTGTTGCACTTGCATTCTTGGCCATTTTGGCCAGCCTGGCCTCAGCCCTCTTTTACATGATGCGAGGCGGCGTCAAAGACGCCTCTGAAGGCGACGCCACACCCATACCACCCAAGGGCAACATGGTGAAGGCCTTGGCCTTTCGCGTGGGCTTCTCCATTGTGCTCTTCATCTGCATCTTGATTGCCTGGAAATTGGGTTACATCCAACCCTCAGGCATTCCAGCGGGTGCTTGATTGACTTAGCAAGCGGCTCACCCGCCATTCACAAAAAAAGCGCCCAAAGGCGCTTTTTTGTTTTGGGGCCAAGCCAAATTACATCCAGTAAACCAAGATGTACAAACCAAGCCAAACCACGTCCACGAAGTGCCAGTACCAAGCTGCACCTTCAAAACCGAAGTGACGGTCTTGAGTGAAGTGACCTTTTTGCAAACGCAAAGTGATGAACAACAACATGAGCATGCCGATGAACACGTGGAAGCCGTGAAAGCCCGTGAGCATGTAGAAAGTAGAGCCGTAAACACCTGAGCTCAATTTCAAATTCATGTCAGACCAAGCGTGTACATATTCGTAACCCTGCACGAACAAGAACACCAAGCCCAAAGTAACCGTCATCCACATGAACTTGATGGTTTTGCTTCGGTCGCCATGCTGCAATGCGTGGTGGGCAATGGTCAAGGTCACGCCAGAGGTCAACAACAAAGCGGTGTTGATGGTGGGCAACCAAAATGGTGTCATGGTTTGGAAGGGCTCAACGATGCCAGCAGGCGATGCGGTTGCACCAGCGGCCAAGGTGGGCCAAACCGCTTTGAAGTCGGGCCACAAGAGCGCATTTTCCAAGCTGCCTAAGGCAGGCAAAGAGTGTGAGCGAGCCCACCACAATGCTGAGAAGAAGGCACCAAAAAACATCACTTCAGAGAAGATGAACCAAGTCATGCTCCAGCGGTATGACAAATCAATCTTGCGACCAAACTGTCCAGTTTCGCTTTCGTGGATGGCTTCACTGAACCATTGAAACAGCACTACCAAAAACCAAATCAAACCGGCGAACAGAGAATATTTGCCCCACTCTACGCCATTGATCCATTGGCCTGCGCCCAAGATCAACAAGAACAAACCAAAGGCTGCCATGGCCGGATGGCGTGATGGATGGGGCACATAGTAGTAAGGCGTTGTGCCGTGTGCTGTAGAACTCATACTTGCTCCTGCTCTCTCTTAAACCAAATCTGTCTAAACATTGAATTACAAAGTGATGGGCTGAGCCACCACCCAATTGACCAAGGCGATTAAGCCGACCACAAAAATCAAAGCCGTCGCAATGCCAACCACCAACACATGAAAGGGGTTGAGCTTGGCCATGTCTTCTTGCCCAGCACTGTTTTTTCGAATGCCGATGAAAGACCAAAGCACCGCTTGCACGGCGCGAAAAAATGACATTTCTTTTCCGCTCATGAACCCACCTTCGTGGCAACCAATTCGGCGGGAACTACAGCCACAGGCGCAGAGCCTGGCGCTGGCGGTGTTTTGCCACTCACTTCAAAAAATGTGTAAGACAAGGTAATGGTGGTCACATCTTTGGATAGCTTGGGATCGATCACAAAGGCAACCGGCCATTCTTTCTTTTCACCAGGCTCTAGGGTGTACTGGTTAAAGCAGAAACACTCCAATTTATTGAAGTGCGGTGCCGCCTGATTGGGTGCATAACTGGGAATGGCTTGAGCAGCCATGCGGCGGTTTTGCACGTTTTGGAATTGGTACATGACGGTAGCCAACTCACCAGGATGCACTTGCAAAGAACGCTGCGCAGGCTTGAAGTCCCAAGGTCCCCGCGAATTGGCATCAAACTCAACCGTGATGGTGCGCGAATAATCAATTTGTGAATTGCCAGGCTTCACGTCTTTGCCCGCTGCGCCATTGCCAGGCACTTGACGCTCGGCAATCGACAAAATGTTGATGCCCGTCATCTCACAAATGTGCTTGTAGATGGGGATGAGCGCATACCCAAAAGCAAACATACCAGCCGCAACAATGGCCAGTTTGCTCACCATTTTGATGTTTTCGCGGTAGAGGCTCATGCTGCTGGTATTTTGAAATGATTGTGCTTATCTTGAGGTGAGCACAATCATTTTGACCATGAACCCCAGAAAGAAGGCCACAGCCACCGAGGCCAAAATGAGGCCTAAGCGCGCATTGCTTTTCTTTTGTTCAGGGCTTGTTGCCATGATGCTATGACCCCTTAACCGATCACGCGGGTTGCCGTGGCATCCAGCTTGGGTGGGGTTTCAAAGGTGTGGAAAGGTGCAGGAGAAGGAACTTCCCACTCCAAGCCTTCTGCGGCTTCCCAAGGCTTTTGAGCTGCTTTTTCGCCTTGACCGCGCATGCAAGGCAAGACCACGAACAAGAAGAAATAAACCTGTGCAAAACCGAAGAAGAACGCACCCACAGAAGCCAGGGCGTTGAAGTCGGCAAACTGCATGGGGTAGTCGGCATAGCGACGGGGCATACCGGCCAAGCCCAAGAAGTGCATGGGGAAGAAAGTGATGTTGAAGGAAATCAGTGACCACCAGAAGTGGACTTTGCCGCGGCCTTCGTTGTACATCACGCCGGTCCACTTAGGCAGCCAGTAGTAGGCACCCGAGAACATGGCAAACAAAGAACCCGCCACCAACACATAGTGGAAGTGCGCCACAACGTAGTAAGTGTCTTGCAACTGAATGTCGATGGGCGCCATGGCCAAAATCAAACCGGTAAAGCCGCCCATGGTGAACACAAAGATGAAGCCAATGGCAAACAACATGGGTGTTTCAAAGGTCATGGAGCCGCGCCACATGGTGGCAATCCAGTTGAAAATTTTCACAGCAGTGGGCACCGCAATCAGCATGGTGGCGTACATGAAGAACAACTGGCCTGTAACGGGCATGCCGGTTGTGAACATGTGGTGAGCCCACACAATGAAAGACAAAATGGCAATGGAAGAAGTGGCGTACACCATGGAGGCATAACCAAACAATCTTTTGCGAGAAAACGCTGGAACCACCTGGCTGATGATGCCGAAGGCCGGCAAGATCATGATGTACACCTCGGGGTGACCGAAAAACCAGAAAATGTGTTGGTACATGACGGGGTCGCCGCCGCCAGCTGGGTTGAAGAAGCTGGTACCGAAGTGACGGTCAGTGAGTGTCATGGTGATGGCACCGGCCAACACTGGCATGACCGCGATCAACAAGTAAGCCGTAATGAGCCAAGTCCATGCAAACATGGGCATCTTCATGAGCGTCATGCCAGGGGCACGCATGTTCAGAATGGTCACGATGATGTTGATGGAGCCCATGATGGAAGATGCGCCCAAGATGTGCATGGCAAAAATACCAGCGTCCATGGACGGGCCCATTTGCAATGTCAAAGGCGCATACAAAGTCCAACCTGCTGCAGGTGCACCACCTGGCATGAAGAATGAACCTGCCAACATGACAGCCGCAGGAATCATGAGCCAGAAGCTGAAGTTGTTCATGCGCGCAAAGGCCATATCGGCTGCGCCAATTTGCAATGGAATCATCCAGTTTGCAAAGCCCACAAAGGCCGGCATGATGGCGCCAAACACCATGATCAAACCGTGCATGGTGGTGAATTGGTTGAACAACTCAGGGTTGACCAATTGCAAGCCTGGCTGGAACAATTCTGCGCGAATGAGCAGCGCCAAAATGCCGCCAATCATGAGCATGGTGAAACTGAACAGCAAATACAAAGTACCGATGTCTTTGTGATTGGTGGCATACACCCAACGGCGCCAGCCAGCAGGCGCACCGTGGTGGTCATGGTCGTGGTCGTCGTGACCGTGGGCGTGATCGTGAGGATCTAGAACTGCGCTCATCTTGATTTCCTTTAAATACTTTTCAAAGTACTAAATTACTTGCGGGCCGCCAGCACTTCAGCTGGTTGGACCACTTGCCCAGTCTTGTTAGACCAATTGTTTTTAGTGAAGGTGATCACTGCTGCAATTTCGGTATCAGACAACTGCTTCCATGAAGGCATGGTTTGGTTGTTTTGACCGTTTAACAAAACCATGACTTGTTTGGTTTTGTCAGCATCGAGTACCACGGCAGCGCCGTCAAGTGGCTTGATAGGGCCAGCGCCCTTGCCATTGGCTTGGTGACATGCGACGCAATTGGCGGCATACACTTTTTCACCGCGTTTCAGTGAATCTTCCAAAGCCCAAACTTTGCTTGGATCATCGGCTTTGGCAGCCATTTTCTTTTTCTCAGCATCGACCCATTTTGTGTAGTCTTCAGCGGATACAACTTTCACATGAATGGGCATGTAAGCGTGCTCTTTGCCGCACAACTCTTGACACTGACCGTGGAAATCGCCCACGCGTTCAGCACGGAACCAAGTGTCGCGAACGAAGCCAGGAATGGCGTCTTGCTTGATGCCCAAGGATGGCACAGCGAATGCGTGAATCACGTCGTTTGCAGTTGTGATGACACGGATTTTTTTGCCAACAGGCACGACCAAAGCGTTGTCGACTTTCAAGAGGTAGTCGTCACCAGCAGGCTTGCCTGCATTGGACATTTCACGTTGCGAATTGTCTAAGGTAGAAATGAAACCAATGCCTTCACCTTCGCCTTTGATGTAGTCGTAGCCCCATTTCCACTGGTAGCCAGTGGCCTTAACGGTCAGGTCGGCATTGGTGGTGTCTTTGGAGGCCACCAACACTTTGGTAGCTGGCAAAGCCATCAAAATCACGATGATGAAAGGCACGATGGTCCAAATGATTTCAACCGTCATGGACTCATGAAAAGTGGCTGGCTTGTGGCCCACTGATTTGCGGTGCTTCCAAATGGAATAGAACATGACAGCGAACACAGCGACAAAAATAACTGTGCACAAGACCATCATGAACACATGAAGGGAGTGCTGTTCTTCGGCAATTTTGGTAGCCGCAGGATGAAAGTCCAATTGATTGACAGCTGGGCCGCCTGGCAAATCATTCACGGCATAGGCTGCAGTTGCTGCCCATGCGCCAGCCCAAATACCTGCTTTGCTGAGCAAAGAGGACAATGTTTTGGAAATACGCTTCATAGTTTTCACTAACTTCCAAGTTTCAAACGAAACCACTACAGTTACAAAATGGGGAACTCTCAGTGTCACACCGCAGACAGCTCAAAAAAGCATCAGTCGTTCGGGTTAACGCGAGGAATTTTAACCGAGTTGGAGGCCTAGATTGAGCTTTATCAAACTTGATCTTGTTTCTTTTGCGGATTTCGAAGCATTTGACGCATGTCATTCAAGTCAATTTCACTTTGTGAACTGACTTTGACGCGCGCTTGAGGTTTGAGTGCATGGCCATAAACCACCTCGAAAGTGAGTGCCAATAGGCCTTCCGAGTCTTTTTGCACCAATGACAAAAGGGCTTGCTGGAAATTTTTGTACCAATTTTTGCCACGCAATCCCTTGAATCTGCTGACGTGAAAATTACGCCCTAACTTACGCAAATCTTCAACAAGCTTTTCTGGATTGACGTAAGTCAAGGTGATTTTTTCCATGTCCATCACGGGTTCTGCAAAACCTGCATGCACCAACATGTCGCCCCAGTCGTGCATGTCGGTGAATTCATGCGAAGGCATCGGCCAGCCATTGCGCGCATAAACCGTTCTTAATTCTTGCAGGGTGTCAGGGCCTAAACATGAAAACATCAAGAACCCATCGACAGCCAAAACACGATGCCAATCGGCCAACAAGGCTTGCGGGTCTGCAGCTTGGTGGAGCAGCATGTTGGCCCACACCATGTCCATGCTGTGAGGTTTCAAAGGCGCGATTTTTAATTTCGAGTGGAACCAAGACGATGGCTGCCACCAAGGTGCTGTTGAATTGGCTTGAACCCATTCCATTTCACCCTGTCGATCTGCCGACAAATGGCCGATGGCTTGGGGGTAGCGCTTTTTCAGCAAGGCCAAGACATTCAGACCTGCTCGAAGCGGGTTCCAACACACCCAAGACTTGGGTTGCAAGCGAATGAACTCAAGTCTTTCCTCCATTCGCTTGGCCACTTCTTCGTGTAGCCAAGGGGAAGTCACGCTGCTTGGTTTGTAGGGCTTGGGTCCCAAGGCCAAAGTCGCCCATCTGCGGGCCGCAATGGGGTCTAGGCTTGGGGGACGTTCTTGAGGCATGCGATTGAAAGCAATTTGCAAAGCGATTGGATCAGTACACGAAGTATATTGATTTGCAATGTACCTCCCTAGCCAATGTGCCATTTGCAAAGCTTGGCCATCACATGCCATTTGCGATGCGTGTGTGGCAGCTTTTGGTCGGCCGGCTCTGAGGTGCCACCAATGCGCCGCCGTATCGGCCCTCAAAATTTGCACGGCTTGCCTGCAAAACCCACCCGTACTCCATGCGTGTTGGGCGACCCTGTCTTACACATGGCCGTGGGTGTCTCTCATTGCGCAGTTCAAATTTCAAAGCCAACCTAGCTGGGCCAGGCATTTTGCCTTGTTGATGCAAAGCACACCCTACGTGGCCGATGCCATTGAACAAGCGCAAGTTCTCATCCCCATCCCACTGTCATCCGAGCGCTTGTCTGAAAGGGGCTTCAACCAATCCCTGGTCTTGTCTCAGCAATTGAGCCGTGAAAAAACACACCCCAGCAGCTTGCTCAGAATGCGCAACACCTTGGCACAGAGCTCACTGCCTCGTCAACAAAGATTGACCAACTTGAAAGGCGCCTTTGCGGTAGCACCCTTCATGGCAGCCAAGCTGAGAGGCCAACGCATCTTGCTCATCGACGACGTCATGACCAGTGGCGCCACGCTCAATGCTGCAGCCCAAGTTTTAAAGCAAGCGGGCGCCATGCATGTTTCTGCCTTGGTGTTTGCCAGAACACCCGCTTAAAGCAAGCACAATAGCGCCATGTTTCAAATTGTTTTGGTTGAACCTGAAATTCCGCCCAACACGGGCAATGTGATTCGCCTTGCGGCCAACACAGGCTGCGCCTTGCACCTTATTGAGCCGCTGGGTTTTTCCATGGAAGACAAGCACATGCGCCGCGCTGGGCTGGACTATCACGAGTATGCCAAGGTGAAGCGCCATGCCAACTGGGCTGAATTTTTAGCCACCGAACAACCTAATTTGGCCCGTGTGTTTGCCCTGACCACACGCGGCACGCGCTATGTGCAAGAAACGACTTTTCAAAAAGGCGATTGGTTGGTGTTTGGCGCCGAAACGCGCGGACTAGCGCCTGAGTTGCGCGAAAGCTTTGCCCCCGAAAATCGCTTGAAACTTCCCATGCTTGAAGGTCAGCGAAGTTTGAACTTGTCCAACAGTGTGGCCGTCACGGTGTATGAAGCATGGCGACAAAATGCTTTTGCCATGCCGTCTGAAGGTTTTGTTTAAACGGACTTTGTTTAAACGTAATAACGCGCCAACGATTCAGCAATGCAAGCAGGCTTTTCTGAGCCCTCGCGCTCAATGCTCATCTCCCATGTGAACTGCATGCCATTGCCATCAATGGGCACCGCGTTCAACAACTTCATGTGGCCACGCAGTTTGCTGCCCACAGGCACCGGTGAGGTAAAGCGAACCTTGTTCAAGCCATAGTTCACGCCCATGCGCACATTTTCAATTTTGATGGCGCTTTGCGACAACTTTGGAATGAGCGACAGCGTGAGAAAGCCATGCGCAATGGGCGCACCAAATGGCCCGGCCTTGGCTTTTTCCACATCGATGTGAATCCATTGATGATCGCCAGTGGCCTCGGCAAACATGTTGACTTGCTCTTGCGTGATTTCGGTCCAAGGCGATACCGCCACGGTTTGACCAATGCACGCAGCGAGTTCTTGAAGGGTTTGAAATATTTTCATAGGTTGCACTCTAACCAGCTTTTGATCAGAGATCAATCACCACATTGCCCAATTGGCCTGCCTCAACGGCTTCGTGGGCTTGCGCAATCTGATCTAAGGTAAAGCGCGCGCCAATGGTGTGCTGAAGTTGCCCCGCTGCCAGCAATTCGTTCGTGCGATTGACGCACCAAGTTCTGTCTGCAGGCAACAAGTCGTAAACCAAGAAGAATTTCAAACCAATTGAATTGAACAACAAGGGGCGAAATGTCAACGGAATATCGCCCACCACATTGGAGCCATAACCCACCAGTTGACCGTGCGGCGCCAAGCCACCCTGAGTCACCCACTTCGATGCCGTTGCAAAGTCCATGTCAATGATCACATCAACACCGCGGCCACCACTGAAGGCTTTCAAGCGATCGACCACTGGCTCTGTTTTGTACTGAATGGTTTCAACAGCACCTGCGGCCTTGGCGTGCGCAGCCTTCTCTTCAGAGCCCACGGTGCCAATGACTTGACCGCCATATTGCGTCACCATTTGGGTGATGTAATGCCCCACAGCAGAAGACGCCCCCGTGACCAACACTTTTTTGCCACGCAAGCTGGCGTCGCCTGCCAAGTGCACGGCTTGAACGGCGGTCAAACCCGGAATGCCCATGCACGCTCCGGCTGCAAAATCGGTGTTGTCTGGCAATTTCACGGCTTGCGCTTGGGGCAACACAATGGCTTCAGAGGCTGTGCCATGGGCACGCTGCCACTGCGCATTCCAAATCCAAACACGCTCGCCCACGCGTTGCTTGGAGACACCCTCGCCCACCGCTTCAATGATGCCCGCGCCATCGCTGTGCGGCACCACCCACGGATCCGTTAAAGGCCGTGCGCGGCGCGACTTCACATCGGAAGGGTTGACGCCTGAAGTCGCCAATCGAACACACACTTCGCCAGCGCCTGGTGCTTTGAGTGGCAATGAGCCCAGCACCATGACATCGCGGGCTTCACCATTTTTTTCATACCAAGCGGCACGCGTTGTGAGAGTTGAGCTCATCCCTAAATCCTTAAACGCGTTCCAAAATCACGGCAATGCCTTGGCCTACGCCAATGCACATGGTGCACAGCGCATACCGGCCGCCCGTGGCGTGCAATCGGTTCACAGCGGTGGTGGCCAAACGCGCGCCCGATGCGCCCAGTGGATGACCCAAAGCAATGGCGCCGCCCCATGCATTCACACGCTCGTCGTCGTCTTTCAAACCCAGCATGCGCAAAACCGCCAAGCCCTGCGCTGCAAAGGCTTCGTTCAATTCAATCACATCGATCTGGTCCAAGCTGATGCCCGTTTGTGCCAGCACTTTCAAAGTGGCAGGTGCAGGGCCAATGCCCATGACACGGGGCGCCACACCAGCTGTGGCCATGCCCACCACACGGGCTTTGGGCGTGAGGCCATATTTGCCAGCCAAAGTTTCATTGGCCAACAACAAGGCGCATGAGCCGTCGTTCACGCCACTGGCATTGCCTGCGGTCACCGTGCCATCAGGGCGCACCACGCCTTTGAGTTTGGCCAAAGATTCCATGCTGGTTTCGCGGGGGTGTTCGTCTTGGTCCACCACAATGGCATCGCCCTTTTTCTGGGGAATGGTGACGGCCGTAATTTCGCGCGCCAAGTGACCTGCCTTCTGCGCCGCCACAGCTTTCATCTGGCTGGCTAAAGCCATGCGGTCTTGCGCTTCACGTTCAATTTTGTAATCGGTGGCCACGTTTTCGGCGGTCTCTGGCATAGAGTCCACACCGTATTTTTCTTTCATCAATTTGTTCACGAAGCGCCAGCCAATGGTGGTGTCATACACCGCGTTGTTGCGGCTGAAAGCAGTTTCTGCTTTGGGCATCACAAAGGGCGCGCGGCTCATGCTTTCAACGCCACCCGCAATCATCAAACCAGCTTCACCTGATTTGATGGCGCGCGCCGCAGAACCCACTGCATCCAAACCTGATCCGCACAAACGGTTCAAAGTGGCACCGGGTACATCGATCGGCAATCCTGCCAACAAACTGCTCATGTGCGCGACGTTGCGGTTGTCTTCACCCGCTTGATTGGCGTTGCCATAAAAAACATCCGTCACCGCAGCCCAATCGACTTGCGGGTTGCGGGCCATCAGGGCGCGCAAAGGAATGGCGCCAAGGTCATCTGTGCGAATGCTGGACAAAGCGCCGCCATATCGACCGAAGGGTGTCCGGATGGCGTCGCAAATGAAGGCTTGTGTGATGTTGCTGCTCATGGTTTTACTTTTAAAGAGTTCGTCATTTCAAGAATCATGCAATATAGTGCACACCTCGCCTTAATTCAAGCCCTGATTCCACCTAGGCGACAATCGGCGCATGCTGATACAACCTTCTCAAGCCGATGTGCGGCGATTTTTTTGTGGGGCCTATGCCAAATCTCGATCTGGGGCCCAACTGGAGCCCATCGAAATTTTGGCCAGCCAATGGATTGATGAACATCCGCAATACCACGCAGAGTTGGCCGATGTCGATGCCGCTTTGGCCGCCATGCTAGAAGTAGACCCCCACCGGGACAATCCTTTTTTGCACCTCTCGATGCATTTGTCGATCAGTGAACAGTGCAGCATTGACCAGCCGCGCGGCATTCGTCAGGCCGTTGAATTGCTGAGTCACAGAAAAGAATCTTTGCACGAGGCGCATCACGCTACCATGGAATGCTTGGGGCGCATGATTTTTGAGAGTCAGCGCTCAGGAAAAATGCCAGACGGCAATACTTACATCGACTGCGTGCAAAGGCACGCTACAAAAGACTGAAGAGAATCAGCGAAATTTAGACTGTGGCACAGTCTTCAATTCACCATCCAAAGAGCCCACGTAAGCAGACAAAGCCTTCAGTTCATTGTTGGTGAATTGCTTGGCAATACCGCCCATGACGCCGTTGGAGCGGCCCCAAGTGGCTTGGTTTTCCGTCTTGTAGGACTTCAAAGCCACAAACAAGAAATCTTTGTGCTGACCCGCAATTTTGGGATAGCTGGGGTCAATGGGTTTAGAGAAGTTCTCGCCGTGGCAAGACACGCAAGCGCCTTTTTTCAGCAACTCGGCCACTTTGTCGTCGGCGGCTTTGGCCACCACAGGGGCAGTGCCCTCAACCACGCCATGTTGAGCGTAGTAAGCTGAAATGTCGGCAATGTCTTGGTCAGTGAGGCTGGTGGCAATACCGCGCATGGTGGGGTGCTTGCGATCGCCTTTTTTGTAGGCATTCAAAGAAGCGGCAATGTACTTGGCGTTTTGACCAGAAATCATGGGCACGCGGTACACCTCGGGGAAGCTGGCTTGGTAGCCTTTAATGCCGTGGCAGCCAATGCACATGGCAATCTTGCCTTCGGCGGCCTTGGCATTACCCTGCACGTCTTGTGCGTGGGCAGAAAAAACCGTCGCTGAAGCGACAGTTAAAGCGATCAATGAGGATAACAAAGCGTTCATTTTGCGAGCACAATCAAACTAAGACTGATGAAAATCAATGCGGATTATATCGAGTGAGCCTACTCAATCCTGACTTTTCTCATTTCTAATAACTTTTAATCCACTTTTGCAGCCAATTATGAAATTTCAAGGAACCGAAAATTACGTTGCCACGCAAGACTTGAAGCTGGCAGTTAACGCCGCCATCACTTTAAAGCGTCCTTTGCTGGTGAAAGGCGAGCCCGGAACGGGCAAAACCATGTTGGCCGAGGAAGTCTCTGAAGCGCTGGGCCTGAAACTCATTCAGTGGCACATCAAATCAACCACCAAAGCGCAGCAGGGCCTTTATGAGTACGACGCTGTCAGCCGGCTGCGCGACAGCCAATTGGGCGATGAAAAAGTCAAGAACATTGAAAATTACATCATCAAGGGCGTGTTGTGGCAGGCCTTCACCGCCGACGAGCCCGTGGCCATTTTGATTGATGAGATCGACAAAGCCGACATCGAGTTTCCCAACGACTTGCTGCGCGAAATCGACCGAATGGAGTTTTATTGCTACGAAACCCGTCAATTGATCAAAGCCAAAACGCGGCCTGTGGTGTTTATCACTTCTAACAATGAGAAGGAATTGCCCGACGCCTTCTTGCGTCGCTGCTTCTTCCACTACATCAAGTTCCCAGAAGCCGACACCATGAAGCAAATTGTGGACGTGCACTTTCCGAATTTGAAAAAAGAGCTGCTCACAGTGGCTTTGAAAAACTTTTACGATGTGCGCGGATTGCCCGGCTTGAAAAAGAAACCTTCTACCAGCGAGCTGCTCGACTGGCTCAAACTTTTGGTGGCGGAAGACATTCCACTAGAAGCCTTGCAAAGTGCCGATCAAAAAGTCAGCGTGCCGCCCCTGGTGGGCGCCT